>NZ_JAALET010000010.1:0-175847 GCF_011800655.1 Paenibacillus sp. EKM10P
GATGTAGCTCAGCTTGGTAGAGCACCTGGTTTGGGACCAGGGGGTCGCATGTTCAAATCGTGTCATCCCGACCACTTTTTTTGCGGGTGTAGTTCAATGGTAGAACTCCAGCCTTCCAAGCTGGTAGCGTGGGTTCGATTCCCATCACCCGCTTTATATAGATGAAAGAAGAGATGGCTTATGCCATCTCTTTTTTTTGTATTTATTAAGCTATCGTTTCCCGTTAGATTACGACCGCTTATAATAGCTCTTCTTATTAATCCAGTTAATGCACGGGGTGGACCTTGGTTAATATTTATTTTTTGCTCTAAAAAGTTTGTAGAAGGCACGAATGTCCTGAGCTAAAAGCTCAGGCTCTTCCATGGCAGTAAAATGCCCGCCGCGAGCGATTGAAGTCCACGAGTTACATTTAGGTTGCACACGCCCATTCTTTAGGCGTTAACAATATATCTGCTAGGGATAATACAATTCCGGTTGGCACTTTTATGTAGCTCAATGACGGCGAAGAATGTGAATTTTCATAATACATACGTGTAGTAGGTGGCTTCATTGGTCTTATGCGAAAAATAACGGTCATAAAATGAGTCCAATGTTCGATATCTTTGTTCAGCATCTGGAGCAGTCAGGAGTGTCCGATAGGAGCGTATTGGATGGATAAGAAAACAAAGACTATATAGCAGCTTAGAAAAATCAGCGAGACAAGCAGAATTCAGTAAACAGTCAAAGAAATCCCAATTACGATACTGGGTGTTGCTAAAACGGTGGGGATAAGCCCCCCGGATAATCCGGGGGAAAATAGCAAGGAATTAGTTCCTTCCTGATAACTCTGTTCAATGATTATCTTATTCCCCTAGTTAATCTCGACACCTTCTGTAGGCTTCTTATACAGATAGAGAACTTTTTATCTGGTATCTTTTTTGATCAGTCCGTTATATAGAGTATCAAGAAGGTTATCTACTTTACTGTTTGTGAGACTGGTTGGGTAGAGCTGAACAATCGGTCAAAGCGGCGCATCAATCCTTCAAGCGGACCAACAGGACGCTGAGCAATCAATAATCCCAGCAGTAGTGTTGCAACTGCGATCATTACGTTGCCGAACGGAATTCCATCCAGACTGTGCCCAATCTTTGTCAGATCGAGAATCCACACCACTACAAACTGAAAGGCATACATGGTCAGGGCGACACGTCCGACTGCTGCGAAAGGCATTAATACAGCGGAAGTTTTTTTGGATACGAGGCACGTAGCTCCCATTACCAAAAATGAAATTCCTAATCCTATCATCGTCTGGAATGTCGAAGCGGTGTGCGGAGCCGTTCCCAAAAGGAGCTGCCACATTGGTGATTCCGTATTAAGAGGCCAAATTGCGTATTCATCCGGCTGTACAGGAGCAACTCCTTGCACACTTATCAGCCATTGTTCAAAGTGAAGATTCCAATTCGGAAGCACAAAAGCGGCCATTACTTTGCCAATAACAAGCATAACGATACCGCTGCCTGCGAGTGAGAGGGCTGTACGTAATCTGGTGAGGTCAACGCGACCAATGGCCATACCAGCAACAAATGCAGGAGTCAAGGCGAGGGCAGACATCGGACCTCCCGCGATATCACCAAGAAGATAAGCTTTTGAGAAAATGCTTGATCCAAGAATCATTAGCGTCGGGGCCGTTACGAGCAAAACTACTGCTGTTGTAACAATGGTGCGGGTCGAACGACGAAATAACATGAGGGCCAACACAAACATAGCTGCATAGGCAGGCAAAATGATGCCGTATGAAGTGTTCAGCATAATAAGCAAATAACCAATAATATCAACAAACACCGCACGGGCCAGCATTCGTGCACGAAAAGCGGTCGCCTCTGCTCCCCGATCCATCATACGCTGTCCCATAATAGAATAGGAGATACCGCCGCACAACACAAATAATAGGGTGGTATTTCCGGAAACAATTGCAGAAACGCTTGGATTTGATCCGAAATGCTGCAAATACATTCCCAGCACGGCCAGTCCGCGCGCAGCATCAAGCGCAACGAGGCGTCCTTTGATGCTGTGTGTCTTTCTCCGTGGCTCTGTCACAGAGCTTTGGGGGAGATTATCGGTTTCTGTACTGTCGTGAGATGAGGTGGTCCCTGATGTGTCCACTGCTTTATTATCCATGTTATTAGCAACCGGATCTTCAATCTTTGTGTCCCCCTCATATTTTCTGACAGATCTGCTTGTTAGTTTGATGCTACTTAGCAAATTAATTCCTCCCTAAAATATTGAATTCATACATTCCATAAATCCCTGTTGTGAAGTGGATTCATTTCACGTTCTAATCCAAATATAGCCTTCAGATGTCGCTAAAATTTGATCAAGTTGTAAACAAAATGTCACAGAGGACAATAACCCTTATCACAAAGACAACCTTACTCACGGCTGATCACCGGAATAAGGTTGTTTGCAAAATCATTCAGGGTTTGCTGGGAACGGCATTGAAAATCGAATTGGCCAGTAGTCGGAATTGATGCTGCGGATGAGCGCCATTGGTTAGATCGTTGGAGAAAACTGTGATATTCTTTTTGTTTTCCATATAGGTGAAGGCCATGATCTTTCCTCTTGCAGCATCGTGACCTGGCCACCAACCTGCTTTGAAGAAGTTTTCTTTATTGCTAATGGTTGCAAGAACTTTTGCGGCTTTAGGTAGCTTCGTAATGTAAGAACCTGTAACGGTGTAGAAATATTCTTCGTTATCGTAAGGGGCTGTAATCACATGATCCTGTTGGACATTCGCCAGGAAGACCCCTTCGTATCTTTCCCATGTCGGTCCAGCAAACGCAAATTGAGGAATCCAGTTTTTCACGTTACCCATCCCCATATTCCCATAAGCAATGTATGGCTTTCCTTTCTCAACAAGTTTGTCGGAATCGAATGTATTCACGAGCACATCGGCATGCTGCTGATCATCGGTCACTTTAAAACCGAGATTTTTGAGCACATAAGCCGGTTCGCCGAGAGCGGCTACCGTAGAAGGTTTAAGAACTTTGCCAACGGGTTTGTTATTGCCGAATGCCGTGACATCAAGATAGTATTTTGACACCAGCGGATGCAGATCATCATAGGCCACTGCAAAGTCACCCGCTTCATATCCTGTTCCGCTTTTGGATAGCATCGTAACCACTTTGCCGGATTTAAGTAATTCATTGACCGTTTTGATGGCATCGTTATTGGTGTTTCGGATTAAAACATAGGCAGAATCATTCGGCAATGATGTGGCCGGAATCGATACGGAAGTCACCGGAGTCGTTTTGCCCGCAAACACGCCGGCTTCTCTAATCACATCACGTTCAAATCCTCGCATGACGGGAAAGTCTTGCACAATCTCGCCAGCTACGGAAGCATAATCTGAGACGTTAATACCGTCATATAAAACCATGTTTGCAATGCCGTGTTTAGCCTGATGCATATTTATGATAAATGAACCCGCGGGGTAGGTCTTGCCAGCAGTACTTACAGCCTCTGTCGAGCGTTCAACCGTTACTCCATTGCGGATAAGATACTCAATCATCCGATAGGCTTCCAGCGGATTTTTTTGAAGACCTTTATCGATCGGCAAAACGTAATACTCAGGAAAAAAATTCTCATTACCGTGACGGGGGCGACCAATGACTTGATTTTTTGCATTGACTAGATACCGATCTACGGATCGATCATCGATATTGTTGATTCCACGTTCATATACTTTTAACTGATTCAAAAATAACTTTTCTTTCTTTTGCATAACAAAATCAGTTGCTGCAGCGACACTATAATACAATGCTTTGGTCGACTCTTCATTAGATTCAGGTGTTTCCAGCGTATGTCCCATTGCACCATGGTGCATGGCGAAGACAGCTGTATAGGCTGGAGATGCATCATCCCATCCTGAAGCAGTTCCCTTCGAAACATATTTAGGATTTTTAACTGTTTTACGATGCTCTTCATAAGGAATATGGTAGTAATCATACTTCGTGTTTGCTATACCTGCTTCACCCATCGCTTTGGCCTGTTCTACCATGTTATCCATAAGTAGATCGTACTCAATATTCGGATCGTGAGGCGGTGTGGTAGGCTCGATCAGAAAATTCTTATCAAACCCATGCAGATCTAAGAAAGAAATCGGCGACCACTTGGCGATTTGCTCTGTGATACTGCGTGTTTCAGGCTGGGTTTGATATGAATTATCCCGATTTAAGTCAAAATATTCAGCATTATAACGTTCGGTATGAACCCTTCCATCTGGATTTTCTGTATACAGGAACAGGAAAAACACATGTTCAAGCGCATCATCCATATTGAGAGTTACCGTACTCGATTTTCCATTGGACAAGGTGGTCTTGTACGTAACATTTTTATCGAGTGCCATAGTCTTAAAATAATTGATAATCGCATCAAAGCCTGGCGCTTCATTCGGATGAATATTGTTGATCCAGATGGGCACTTGATAATCTCCGAATGCACCGGATTGAATATCGTTCTCCAGCTTTGCAGGATCATTCAGCATGGCAGGGTGAGTTACATTCTGATATTTGTCAATCGTTGCTTGATCTTTGGCAACCATAGTTATAAAAATATCGCGGCCTTCAACGGATTTGCCGATCGACAACGTTTTAATGTATCTGTCGTTTTTTTGAGTTGCCTGTGCCGTAATCGCATCAATCTCCGGCTTCAGTTCATCATAGGTACGGAAGCTGTCGTACGGGACCAACTTAATAGGTGCTTGGGCAACGGTTTTGCCGTTGACTACTGCAGCCAGTTCATAGGTTCCCATCAATGATGCGTACAGTGGACGCTGCAGACTCGGCTCGGCAAGATTCTCCGTACCATAGGTAAGACCGAAATTGATACTGGCAGTGACTTCTGCGTGTTCGGCTTTGACCTGAGTAACGGTGATAAAGGGGGCGCCATTATAACCGCGATTCTTGTACGATTTCCATTCCGATAATGGCTTACCACCATAGGTCCAGCTTATTTTCTTTATATCGGTACCCTTCGGAAGCTTAAATCTAGCCTTAATGGTTCTTTTCTTCGTCATGGATGCCACATGGCTATCCAATTTTAGTGTCGGGGTATTTTTAACCTGCGTTGAAATTATTTTTGTTGGTTCACTCTTATCGTTCAACAACGTGCTTTTTGCACGTTGCGCAGCATCAGCCATAGCCATGTGCGGAGCAGTGATCTCCAGAAGCATGGCGGCGGATATAGTTAATGCCAAGCAGAACCTTACGATCTGTTTTGTACCCATTCTTTTTCCCCCTATAGATAACCGGAAGATCATGTTATGCTCTTCTTTATTCACAAAGAGCATTTAACAGACTATTGTCCGGCAAATACGATCTAATATATTGTCTAACCCTATTCAAAATCTGTTTTCTGCTCCTGCCCCGAAGAATTGTCTGTAATCGAATTTGAGGAGTCGGAATTTATGATACTTTGCACAAATTGCTTCAAATCCGTTCGACTTTTTACATCCAGAACAGCCGCCTTGCCCACATAAGTTTCTTTTAATAGCTTCATTGGCGGTATTTGTTCATTTCCGTTTAATGTACTTTGGTACCCTACTGAAGCCAAATTCCACATATCAGAGACTGACAAATTGGTATCGATATACGGACTGATTTCCTCAAGAATAGAAGGGAATTTCATAATGGAAGTCGTTGTTTTTACCTTCTCGGCTAATGCCGTAATAAATTGCCGTTGTCTTTTTGTTCTGGAATAATCGGACATAGCATCATGACGAAAACGGACATATTGAAGCGCCGTTTTGCCGTCGAAATGCTGCTGTCCTTGTTTTAAATTAATATCATACTCATGCAGATCGGCCTTGCTTTCATAGTACATATCCTTCTCGACATAAAAATCGAGTCCGCCTACAGCATCTACGAGTTTAATAAACCCCTGGAAATCCGTGTATACATAAAAATGAACTGGCACCCCCAGCAATTCGCTGACTGCTTTCATCGCCGTATCGGGTCCATGCGTAACAGCGGTATTAATTCGATTTTTGCCGTGCCCAGGAATATCCGTATAAGTGTCTCGAAGAATCGAAAACACATGAATACGCTTATCGGTAGGATTCAACGAAACGACCATCATGCTATCGGATCGGGGTACACTGCCCTTGTTGTTTTCGCGAGTATCCACGCCCATCAGCAAAATATTTACAGGTTCGGTTCCCTCCCATTCCGGTGCTTTTAGTGCTTCGACTTTATCAGTGCTCACTTTAACAAATGGGGAGTTTCCCGGGGTTTTACTAAGTCCTTCTAACCCTTTGTAAATGGAAAAGAAATAATAAAAGATAAAGCTTACAGCAGCGACCCCAAGTAACAACGTTACAATCAATATCCTCTTTTTCCTCTGTGTCATGTCATTCTTCCTTTCTAGATGTATAGACGCGCAGGCCCCTTTCTGTATTAAGATTTTTGCAAGGCTGCTACGAGGAGTGAAGTGTAATATCGGCTACCATCTGGTTTTAAATGGACACCATCTTTATAAAAGTATTCGTCTTTGCCTACACTGGCCGAATACCAGTCCATCACGCTGACGTTGTTAAACTCATCGGCGACCTGTGCAATCGTGTCATTCACCGTGTTTTGCCATCCTTTCGGAACCCGGGTGGTGACCAAGATTACCTGTCTGGCTCCGGAAAGGGATTGCAGTACGTCGTGCAGTTGGTTTTTGCTAAACGGACCATTGGTGCCGAGTTCGATAATGACCTGGTCTCCCAGTTTGCCTTGGGCGGCCAATTCATTAATGACTTTTACAGCTTGAGACATCTGCCGGCCAACCTTACCGTCAACCGTCATATTCGGAAGCTGCTCTTTTAAATAAGGCTCAATTCCGACCGTAACCGAATCTCCAATCATCGTGACGCCCTCGCCGTTTAAGGAAGCAGATGATTGAGCTTGTTCCCCGCTGGTGCTAGAAGCCGCACGCTTTTGTGCAGCAGTCTGCATCTTATCAAGATTGTATAGAGAAGAGTCCTTGCTGCGGGATTCGTGATCATCTGAATTTTGCTTTGCGTGCATATGGAGAACTATGGCACCTAAAAAGATAAGGATAATCATAAATCCCCATAATCCGCTTACCATCCATCCATTTTTTTTGTTCATAGCTAGTTCATCCTTTCCTTTAACATGCTAGTAGGTTTTATCTTGTTTGATAGCATCAATTAACAACGAGGCATAATACTGAGCGCCTTCTGGTTTCAGGTGGACACCATCACCATAAAATAGATCGTCCCGGTTTTCGCTGGCTGAATACCAGTCGATAAGCTGGACATTTTGAAATTCACCAGCAATTTCACGCAGATTGTCATTTACGGTATTCTGCCAACCTCTTGGTACTCTAGTTGTTATCAGATAAATTTGCTGGGAGTCCTGCAGTGAAGCCAGCAAGGACTTCAGTTGACTCTGGTTAAAAACGCCGTTGGTGCCGAGTTCAATAATGATTTTATGGCCAAGTTTACCCTGTTCCCGCAGGCCATCAAGCACATCACCTGCCTGTGACATTTGACGTCCCACCTTGCCATCAATGATCATACCGGGGAGCTGCTTTTCCAGAAACGGGGCGGCATCCAGAATAACGGAATCTCCGATCGCAGTGATCCCCGCTCCTTCTGCGGAGTGGCTTGTATTTTCAGAGGGATGATTTTCATCGGAACAGCTGCATTGCAGTTGTTCTGTCTGGACGGGGTCCCGGCTTACGGCTGCTGGTGCATGAGGTACAGGATCTGGAGCTGGTGAATCCGTCTTCCATGATGCCAGGACGAGAATGATGGCGATAACAATGACGACAAGGCCTAGCTGGCTGCCAGCGCCTGACCTGCGGAGTGATTGCAGGCCAGTCCAAAAGGTTCCACGGCGGATGGGCTCTTCGATGTATCTGTAGGAAAGACCCGCCATTATGAAACTGGCCGTTACCTGCAGAGCCATGCGCATATAGCTGGCATCATCGGTATTTACCACGGGACTTGATAAAATAATGATTGGATAATGCCATATATACAGACTGTAAGATCGTTTACCGATCCAGCTTAGAGGCCGGCAGCCGAGTAATCGTTCCAGTCGGTTGGCTGGATGAACCAGTACAGCGATAACAACCGCAGTAATGAGTGATAAATAAAGAAAACCGCCGCGATACAGCGAATCATCATACTCGTTGGTCTGAGCAATCAGGATAAACAGCATTACAATGCCCAGCACGCCAGTCATATCCAGCATGGTGCGGGATGAAGAAGATACATTGTTGCTCAGTCTCCAACTGGGCCAGACAACCGCCAGAGCCGCTCCGATCAAAATAGCAGACGCCCGCGTGTCCGTCCCGTAATACACCCTGCTCGGGTCTGTTCCGGGTTCATATATAACGGCCATGGCTATGGCGGATACGAAGGCGCAACCCAGAATGTATAACATCAGTCTGCCTCGTCGCGGTGCAAGGCACAGACCAATCAGTAGAACAAGCGGCCAGATGACGTAAAACTGTTCCTCAATGGAAAGTGACCAGAGGTGCCCAATTGGAGAAGTCGGACCAAAGCTCTCAAAATATGAAACATGATGAAAAATGAGATACCAGTTGTTTACGTAAAAAAGCGAGGATACAAAATGGCCTTCTAATGCTTGCAGTCTGGAGAAATCGGTAATTAAAAGCCACAATGCCACTGCAGTCAGCATAAAGAGCATTGCCGGCAGTAGTCTGCGCATTCGTTTGATCCAGAACCGCACAATGAAAAAACCGTTGCGTGTCCTCCATTCATAAAGGATCTGATCCGTAATCAGATAGCCTGACAGGACGAAGAAAATCTCCACTCCTAGCAGCCCACCCTCTGCCCATCTAAGATGAAGATGATAAGCAATAACAGCAAGCACAGAGATGGCCCTTAGCCCATCCAGACCGGTCATATAACGTTTTATGGGTTGATTTAGGTGCAGATTCGGATTTTCATTCACTATGGTCCATTCCTTGTCCTTATAGGCTAATGATCTTGCTTCATTTACTATAGAAAAAAGATGTCGCGAAAGTTTGATCAACATGTAAACAAATTGTCACAAAGGTTGCAAAAAGAAAAACCTTATTCCGGCTGAACAACCGAAGTAAGGTTTTTGACATCCACAAATATAGAAATCCTAATCGCTATTTCAACTCAATGATCAATGACTCCTTACTAGGAGAATCCGTTGGCGCAGTCTGCGAGGAATCCAACTGTTTTTGTCCTTGAAGTAGTACACTTTTATTGTTCGGATTCCAATACATATGCGTTGGCACAATTCCGCGATATACCGGTTCGTTGTACAGTATATTTCTTCCCTGCACCTTGGCTACGTAAGTGACATTTTGATCATACACGGTGTATGCGATATTTTTCCTGTCAGGCGAAAATTCAAAATCAAGCACTTTTTCCAAAATGACAGAGAGCTCGCCGTTTCGCTGATCATATTCGTACAATGAATTATCCGTTCCGAGAAACACAAACTGGTCGTTATTCATCCAGGCTACTGAATCTCCACCAATCTGACGCTCGTATTGAAATTCAATATTCTTTCCTGAAATCTTCCCCAGGGTTAGCACCTTTTTCTGACCTTGTTTTGCACCAAATAACTGTAGCAGTACGCTGCGGCCATCATTTGCAAGGTTAACACTCAAAAGTGTGTCTTCCTTTAGGATCCCTTTTAACTGATATTTGCTGGAAGTTTGAGACCCAACATCGTAGATGTATAGGCTATCAGCTCCATGATCAACCAGGTTTTCTACCAGGTAGCTGATATACGAACTGTTGGACGACCAGGAAACATATTGTACATAAGATTCGTTCCTGGTGCTGATCCTGTCTATTTCCTTTTCCTTGCCATCCTGCAAGGAAATAAGCTTTAAGGTTGTCTCCGAGGAAGAAGGGGAAACTTCGCAAATATATTTCCCATCGGGGGAAAGTATTGTATTGGAAGTTACCTTGTCGATTTCGGATATGACCTTGCTTTGCTCATACGGATAAGTTAAACGTTCCAGCGTGCCTCGCTTCAGTATGGTCATGGCCCCGAACGATGCGATGATGGCATCTCCAGACGACCAGCCCAGCAGCTGGCCCCGATTTGCAAAACGATCCGGAAGCCGATATATTTTTTGGACCTGAAACGGACGAGAGCTTTGATCGGTACTGGAAACTTCATTGCTGTCGGCGATGACGACAGTCTCTGTTTTTGGTTCTGAACCGCATCCTGACAGCAGTAATATCACGAGAGATACGACCAGCGGCATTACAACATATTTATATTTATTGCCCATTATTCATTCTCCGTTCCCCGCGGTTTCCAGCGCTTTAAATTCTACCGTAACGATAGTTTCATTATGCTCATTTGTAATTAAGATGGAACCCGCAAGTTCTTCAACGATAGATTTCACAATGCTGAGTCCCAATCCTACACTGCCTTCTTCGGCGCTGTCGGAATGAGCCGGATAAAACGGCTGTAATAGGCGTGACAGATGTTCTGCTTCAATTGGATCGCTTGGATTGCTGAAGATCAAGCGAATCTTTTCTTCTGCCCGCACCGCTTTTACCGATACTGCCGAAAAAGGCAAACTGTATTTAATCGCATTATCTATCAAATTGATGAACATCTGTCTGATTCTGTCCCGATCGGCCAACATGATCAATTCCTCATTAATCTCATATTCAATGGTTTTTTTATAGCGCTGAGAGCGGATCATCATTGATTCACACACATCCTGCAGGATCAGCCCAATATCCACCCGTTCAAGCTCTTGAAGCATGATATTTTTGCGTGAAACTTCCAGTAGTTTTAGCACCATCGCATGCAGGCGCCTGCTCTCCTCGATAATATGATTCATTCCTTTATCAAAAAAAGCACGGTCTTTCTCACCGTTAAGCCGGATCAGCTCCGCATATCCCAAAATGGAGGTTAACGGCGTTTTCAGTTCGTGAGTAATATTGTCAAAAAAGCGCTTTTCCTGCTGGTGAAGCTGCTTTAAATGGTCCCGATCCTTCTCAATAATATGAATTTGTCTGCTAATTTGACCAATCATATCGTTAAAATTCTCAGCCAGTCGGCCAATTTCATCCCTGCGTTTAAAATGTAGGCGTATATCCAGATTTCCGTTTTTTACCTCGGTGGAGGCCTGCGTCAGTCTGGTCAGCGGGATGGTAATATGCCTGGAAAGAATATAGGAAAACAGAAAGGCTGCCGCAAAAATCGCTAGGGCAATATAGAGGGTAATCTGTCGAATCTGTCCGGTTTGTTCGTAAAGTGAACTGAAATCTTTGTAAAAACGCAGGATGCCCACCTTTGAACCGTCTATAACAACCGGATAGGAGAAAAGAACAGTCGTCTTATTACGATCATAAGTAATGCTGTACGCTGTATTGCCATCAATCGCTTGCTGCAGATCGCTTTGCATTTGCTGCTGAAATATGGAGCTGTCTGGGGCATAAAGCAATTTGCCTTCCACCGTATACACGCCAATACTGCTGTCCGTGGTATGGTTCAGATTAGTGGCTATCTCCCTGGCGATTTCTCCAAAATACAGCTCATTGCTGCTAAAATGGTTAATCAGGAAAGCCTGGCGTACATACACATTGCTATTATTTTTCAGTCCGACGAGTTCGGAGGTAACCAGATTCTGATTGCTTGTCCGGATAAATTCCTTGACTGTCTGATTAAGCACGACAAAAGAAAGCGAAAAAATCAGAAAAAAACCGATCAGAAATTTGATGCTGATTTTACGTATCATGCTTAACCACCCATTTTTTAAAATTTGTATCCGGCTCCGAAGACGGTAGTAATGCATCCGGTGGTCCGTACGAAAGCCAGTCGGTAATCGGAGCATCATTTTCAATAATAAGAATCTTTGCTTTATTCATCGTAATCCTCATCTCTAATTTTAATACGGCAGGTTCATAACATCGTCCATTATATTAATCATTCAGGAGAAAACAATCAAATGTATAAAGAGAGAACCGACAGCCCCCGATAGACTAAAAAGACCAAAAAGACACGGTTCCTGTGGGGAGAACGTGTCTTTTTGGTCTATACAGCAACATGCGAGTGTGCACGTTAAATATCCGTTGGTCAGATGCGGACTTCCGTCTCGTCCGGAACGAACTGACGATATTGAAAATACATACGAAGCCGCCAGTGTAACAAGGTCCCGAAGGCTAGGATGAAAAATAGCCCTGCTGTTTGCGGAATGGTAATGTAATGCTGAATAAATTCATGCAGCAGCAATCGGACGATCAGTAGGCTGATCAGGATAAAAAAGAAGGTGCGTGAGCGTTGCACGAAAACCAGCCCTTCTTGCAACTCAAATTTAGTGCTGCGGATCAACGGGTAGGAAAAAATAAACCAGCCGACCAGAAAAGCGCCCAGCGCCCAAAGCCAGGGAACCCGTACTTCCGGTACCACGAACATCATAAAACCGGTGCTCATGCCGAGCGGAGGAATGATGATTTTTTTGGCATTAATCGGGCGATGACCTGTCTTCATACGGATGAAAATAGCCGATATAGCGATTAAGATCATACCGAAAGTTGCGCCATATTGCAGCAATGGGGTGCTGATATGAAACATGGACTGGCCCCCTCTATAAGGAATATAAGCGTTATTGGACAGACTGCAAACCTTTTACATTATAGCACATATGCAATGGATATATTTAGTTACAGTCTTTCCTCCGGCAAGCGGATTATACGCCTCTTGGTGGTCACCGGCCCTATAATCGGGTCTCTTTCATCTTATGCGAGTTCTGTTGCTTGTACCTCTCCCGTAGCTGATTTTTTCTCCTGACGTATGATATAACCCATCGCTACAATAATAAGGATAAAAGCAATGAGTGCGAGCAAAGGAATGGTGATGAAATCCAGCCAGTTCAGATAATCCTGTTCACAGGATACTCTACCGCAAGCCGTCGAAGTTTGCGTGGCTGCTTTGGCGGCTGCATGGATACGCTGAATGATAAAATGATAGGCCGAAATCGCACCTCCAATGATAGCTAACGGCATAACGTAAATCCGTATTTTTGTGTCACCTCGAAAATATGCGATTCCGAGTAGAAGGGTCAGGGGATACATCAGAATACGCTGAAACCAGCACAGTTTACAAGGTTCATATCCCAAGATCTCGCTGAGATACAGACTGCCCAATGTCGCCACACAAGCTACTACCCAGGCGGCAAATAAAGCAATATCCGTTTTTTTAAACGATCCGATCATAGTAACGCTCCTTTTTAAATTCAAATGAGAACAGTATGAACTCATCGTGTCTTGTCCCATCGGCAGGCATTTGCCGATATGCATGTCTTTATCCGTATTGTACTGTATTTTGAGTGCGGGGTCATACTTAAACATATTGACATCATTCACTATCATTTTTATAATTGCAGTAGTTTGGGAAGTTAATGAAGATTCAAGATATATATTAAGAAATTAGGAGTGTGCCCAGAATGTCGAGCAGCCGGAAAAATGAAACCTTATCTGTTATTAGTGAAAGACACGCGGTAAAAAGCTATGTAAAGGATTTTAAAATGCCAGAGGAAGATCTGGAAGCAATCTTGACTGCCGCGGTAGAAGCTCCTTCCGCATGGAACCTTCAACATTGGAAATTCCTCGTTATCGAAAGCGAAGCAGACAAACAAAAATTGTTGCCTATCGCCTACAACCAAGGTCAAGTAGCAGAGAGCTCTGTTACGATTGCCGTACTGGGTGATCTGGAAGCGAACCGTAATGCTGTCATTTATGATCAAGCGGTAGAAGCAGGAGCATTGCCAGCGGAAATCCGTGACGCATTGGTAGGACAAATCAATGGCGCGTACCAAAACCCGCAGGTAGCTCGCGATGCAGCGATTCTGAACTCTGCTCTTGCAGCACAAAACATTATGCTGGCTGCTAAATCTTTGGGCTACGATACTTGTGCAATGGGCGGATTTATTCCAGCACAATTGATCGAGCAATTCAATATTCCGGCACGTTACCTGCCGACCATGCTTATTAGTGTAGGTAAAGCACAAGTACCAGCACGTCCATCAGGACGTTTCCCACTGTCTGACGTTGTTGTAAAAGGCAGCTTCTAAGACGAATAGTGAATATAAAAGGGTGTTCCTGCAACCATTGTGGCGAGGAACATCCTTTTTTTACGTCGTTTTGAACTGTCAAAATCCTTTTATTTCGTACCTCGTTTAGTCTGAGCGTTTGGACACGAGATACACCAGTTCCAGCGTCAGGATCGGTAGAAAAACAGAAGCTGGATAGGCTAGATAGCGCGGCTCCCACTGCGGCTTGAACTTATCCTTGAAGCGTCGGAGCCCCTGGAAGCCGTAAAAATGTCCCCCGTATTGAAAAACGAGTCGAGCCAGCTTTTCCTCGCGCAGTGCCTTTTCGCTTTGTCCTACCTGGGACAGCGGTGCCATGCCCAGATTAAATGTCGTATATCCACTCTCCTTGGCCCACTCGATGACCCGTGTGAATAAGTAATCCATCGTTCCATTGGGTGTGTCAGGCAGGTGACGCATCAGATCGATAGAGACCGTCTGCCCATGATCATAGGCAGGGGCCATCGTGGCGAAAGCAATAACCTTACCTTCAGAGTCTTTCAGCAATGCAATTGGAGCCAACTGAAGGTAAGATTCCTTGAACCAGCCGAGTGAATATCCCTTCTCCTTGCGCCCGTCCAGCCAAATATCCGAAATATGACGCATCTCCTCAATCAATGACGCCTCTAGAGGAGGCTGGATCATTTCGAATGAATAGCCTTCGCGGCCAAAGCGATTTTTGGCGCTTCGCAGCGCCTGATTGCTTTTGCCCGTTAGTGTAAAGGACTCCAGCGGCACGAGCGCTTCCTCGCCCAACTTAAAAAAGCGATAGCCGTTCTCGTGATAGATGGACAAATATTCCGGTGATGCTTGATAAAATACAGCCGTCAAAGCATAGCGATCCGCGAACCGTTGGAATTCCTGAATGGCTTCACTCACACGTTCCTTTGGACCGAGGGGGTCACCTAATACAATCAGTTTGTCCCGACTGCGAGCATAGGGGAGAACTACCTGTTCGTCCTTGGTCCAATACAGATATTTATCGCCGAGAAAAAGCATATGAGAAACGAGATTACCACCCTGTCGTTCCAAAAATTCTTTTAGCTTAACCAGTTCCTGTGCGTCGGGTAGATTGCTGATGCTACGTTGAGGACGAAGAAAGAAATACACCGTCAAGAATACCCATGCCAAAATCAAACTAAATACGGCTGTAACTCCGTAATCGCTGCGGTTCATAAAAAAGTCCAGGTGGACCTTGGCATGCAAATGACGCATAAATGGAGTATTGGAGCCTGCCCCGATTATAAAATAAGCACCAGTTACGAGTAGAGATAATCCGCCCCATATTAAAATGTTGTGCCGATTCAGCGGCGCACTGACCCGATAAAACCGTGAACGCGAAATCCACAGCATTAATGCCACGAACAGCAGGAAAAAGGCTTCTTCAAAATCCAGACCTTTAGTGAAGGTGAAAATGGCTCCTGTCAGCAGCAGTATCAAGGTCAGCCGCAATGCTCTGCGAATACGCAGAGAGATTCCGTGGGACAGAACGACAAGCATAATTCCGATGATGACCGAGATTTCGTGCGATAAGCGCATAACGGGCAGGCTGAGCAAATGTTCAGCAAAACGGAGCCGATACAACAGACCAGGCGTAGCGGCCGACAACAGAAGCACCACGCCGGAGATGAGTACCAGTTTCCCAAGTGCCCATACCCCCAGATCGGCCAAAAACCGGAATTGACCAGGCCAGCCCCATACCTTCTGCCAGGCATTAAGGGAGTAATCCCAGCCTGTCTCAGCGAGCTGGCTCAAGCGCTCATTACGCGGAATCATTTCCAGCGCCGCTAATACCAAGCCGATGAGCCACGGAATGATGTAATAAAAGACGCGAAAGACCAGCAGCACAGCCAGCGCCCGGTCCGAGTTGGCTCCTGCCATTTGCAGCCCGAGCAGGGCGATAATATCGAATGCGCCGACGCCTCCGGGTGCAAGACTGATTAACCCCGCAATTGCGGCTATTACATAAATACCGAACACAGCATGGAGCGGCAGCTCATGGAGCAAGTGCGAGCCGATCCATGCAAAGGTAAGACCAGCCAGCAGCCATTCCAGCAGAGAGGCGCCAATGGAGGCAGAGATGGTGAACCAGGAGAGCTGTCCTTCTCCCTTGTTGAACCATGTGGCATACCTTTTGGAGCGCTGCATGATCAGAAATAGAGGCAGGTAAAGTGCCATTCCCCATAGCGCCCAATGAAGCCATGGGTGAGCATCCAGCACAGGCTGCACCGGATACAGATGGACAATAGCACCCCAAGCTAGCAAAGATAGTCCGGTAATGACGACAGGCGAAAGAAATACGACTGCCGAGGTAATGACACCCAATGGCACACCGCTCTTTTTATACAGCACAGTGCGCAGTCCAGCTCCTGTAAAGCCGGCGAAGCCGAAGACATTATTGAAGGTATTGGAGATCCAGGCGTACCGGAATGTCGTTCCAGGCATAACCTGAAGCTTGAAATGATGCCTGATTACATAATCGTAAGCACTCATAGCAGCCACGGCTACCAGTGAGAACAAGCCAATTTCGATGAGAAACGTGGCATCCATTCGCCGCAGCTCATGAAGCATCCGTGCCAGATTAAAGTCTTTTAGCTCTCGTCCAGCCTCCCATATAATAAAAGCCAGTACAGCCAGCGGTAGCAAAATACGCGTTAATCGCTGCCTATAGATGGTCATGATGTACTGTACGATTTTAAAGGATTGGATCGGTTTGTGATTTGACTTCATAGATTCACCTGCTTGAAAAAGGATAAGATTGAGACTGATAATGCGCGAAAAATTTCCTGCCCAAATAAAAGGCTTCGTTATATTATACCTGTAATAATAGCTTGAATAACAACAGAAGGGTTACGAAATGGGAGTTCAGATTGATTGCTGTAAATAATTCCAATATAATGATGGAATACCTAGTAAATTGCTTGGCATTGGAGCTGACTGAACATGAGTATATGGGATCGCAATCTTTTTATACGTCGATTGGAGCTATTGTGGCCTCCAGATGCTGACAGGAGCCAATACCCTTTTAACTTAAAGGCTCTTCAACAGTGGAATGAACTCAAATTCCATCCTTCCGTTACCTATATTGTTGGAGAAAACGGTGTAGGTAAATCAACGCTTATGGAGGCAATCGCGGTCGCGTGGGGTTTTAATCCAGAGGGTGGCACTAAAAATTTCAACTTTTCTACACAAGCCACGCATTCCTCGCTGCATGAGCATATTCGGTTGGTGAGAGGGGTTGAAAAACCGAGGGATGGCTTCTTTTTCCGGGCGGAGAGCTACTATAATGTGGCGACTCATATTGACGAGCTGGATCGAGAAGGAGGAGGGCGACCCATTCGGGATTCGTACGGGGGGAAGTCGCTGCATGAGCAGTCGCATGGCGAGTCTTTTTTTGCTGCATTTGTGCATCGGTTTGGAGGACAAGGATTGTATATTTTGGATGAGCCAGAGGCAGCGCTATCGCCTTTGCGTCAGATGGCCATGCTTGCCCGGATTCATGAGCTCGTGCAACAGGGATCACAGTTTATCATTTCTACCCATTCCCCCATCTTGATGTCTTATCCAGATTCGGTCCTGTATCATCTGACACATGAAGGGATCGACACACGGACGCTGGAGGAAACCGATCATTATATCATCACCAAACAATTTCTGAATAACAAGGAAAGGTTATTGCAGGAGCTATTCGAAGATTCACCATAAGGATATAGGAAGTTTGGTAGTATCCACTTGATGAGGAGGAAACCGTATGAGTTCAAATCTCGATGTAGTTATTCAGCGGATATCGGCTTTCAAGGTAGCAGCGCTGACTGCGCAAGCCCCTTTTGCCGAATTGGGTGATGAGGTACGCAGACAGTGGCAACAAGTGCAACAGAACGTCCCAGAGAACCACTCAGGTCGTCTGGACGCGGATATGGGCTATGTGTTAACTCCCCAATGGACAGTTGTTGAGGAGAACGGAAGTACGGCGGTCAAGGTGGGCGTTAAAGTGTCCTCGTGGAATGAAGTACCGGATAGTCTTGAACGCATCGAGGTGCCTGAAGGAGAGTATGCGGTGACCCGTTTTCAGGGAGATCGGGAACGATTAAATACGATCTATGATGACCTATTTGCTTGGTTGGATCGTAATGGCTATGAGCGTAATACGACAGAGGGGGTATATTGGATCGAGTCGAATCGGCTGAAGCCGGTGAACCCTTTTGATATTCCATCCGCAGAAATTCAGAAATTTGATTATGATATTGCGATCGCTATTGTACAAAAATAAAGGATGGTGAAACGTTATAAGAGGGACAACCTCATGATTTAGTGGTTGTTCTTTTTTGCTACCTTGTCAAAGGTAACATTCAGGGTTATCGGAAGTATTTTATGATTGTTATTTGTCTCCCGCTCTATTAATATAATGAAGAGTTTTGCGGAAATGGTTGCAAAATAAGAAATTCGTATACGAAATAAAGAACCTGAGGAGGACAAAACGCAACATGTCGGATTCACAACAGTTGAAAATGGGGCCGCTCGTCATTTTGATGATTAATATGTTTATTGCCATGCTGGGGATTGGACTCATTATTCCGATCCTCCCCAAGTTCATGGGTTCCTTGGGAGGCAGTGGTGAAACGGGAGGCTATCTGGTTGCCGTGTTTGGCTTGACCCAGTTTATGTTTTCGCCGTTAGCTGGGGAATGGTCCGATAAATACGGACGTAAAAAAATGATTATTATCGGTTTGGTCATCATGACGGTATCTTCTGTATTGTTTGCGATTGGCAACTCGTTGACGATGCTGTATATTTCCCGTTTGCTCGGAGGCGCAGGAGCGGCATTTATGATTCCTCCAATGATGGCTTATATTGCCGACATCACAACCGTCCATAACCGAGGCAGAGGAATGGGGCTGTTGGGGGCCGCTATGTCGCTTGGTTTTGTGATCGGTCCTGGTGTAGGCGGTTTGCTGGCAGATATCTCGCTTCGTACACCCTTATACGTTTCGGCGGCGGTATCCGGTTTAGCGGCACTGATTTCATTGATTTTACTGCCCGAAACCCTGTCGTTGGAGAAGCAGTTGAAGTTTCGAAATGTTAAGGTGAAACGGGACAATGTGATTAAACAGTTTGCGCTGTCTTTCCGCAAGCCGTACTTTATGTTGCTGATTATGATATTCACGTTAACTTTTGGCCTGACGCATTTTGAAACGATGTTTCCGTTCTTTGTAACAGGCAAGTTTCATTACAATGAACGTGATATTGCTATCATTATTACGGTAGGTGCATTGGTCGGGACCGTGATTCAAGCTGCGGTCATTAGTCCGATGTTGAACCGTTTTGGTGAAAAAGGTGTGATTATCGGTTCTTTTCTGTTTTCCGCGATTTCCCTTGTGCTTATGCTGCTCTCAGGGAACTTTTATTATGTACTCGGAGTATCACTTATCTTCTTTACCGCTACATCGTTGCTGCGACCAGCCATTAATACGGCCTTATCCAAAATGGCAGGAGATGAGCAGGGAGTTGCAGCCGGGATGAACAATGCTTATATGAGTATTGGTAATATTCTGGGACCTGCGCTTGCGGGTACATTGTTTGAGGTGCATATCAATTTGCCGTACATTTTTGGGGCGGTCATTCTCATGCTTAGTTTGGGGCTGGCTGTAAAATGGAAAAGTAGAGATACGCAATCCACAGCGGTTTAATGTTATTTTCTCTGTAAACATAGTCTCTTTTGGTGTGAACTGTGACGTTCTTATGAACCACAGATTGCAGCGAAAGAGGCTATTTTTTTGCATACATAGCCACTTGTTAATGAAACGGCAGAATCTTGGGTAATAATGCATGATAAGTTTATAACCAGATAAAAAGTAGAACTTAAAAGTCGGATAACTTGTGAGTAATACGCTAAAAGGAGCTGAGATCGGATGGAAGAGCTGAATGAGCAGTTGTTTTATATAGGAACTTATGCGTCTCGTGAGGAAAGAGGAATTTATATAGGCTCTTTGCATACGGACAATGGTGATTTGCGTATGGTTGGAGGTGTGGAAGGAATCGAGAGACCTTCTTTTCTGGCACTGCATCCGAATGGGGCGAAGTTGTATGCTGCCAGTGAAACAGACCAAGGCGAACTGTACACATATCAGGTGAACACCCAGACGGGGGAATTGCATCCTTTGGATCGAAAAGGAACGGAGGGAGCACATACTTGCTATGTATCCGTAACAACAGATGGACGATATGTGCTGGCTTCTAACTATTCTGGGGGCAATGCCGTTGTATTCCCTGCAACAGAAGCTGGAGGGTTGGGAGACATGTCGGGGCAGGTTCAGCATACGGGGTCAGGGATTCGCCAGGACCGCCAGGATGCGCCACATCCACACTCGATTATTCCTGATCCTTCAGGACAGTATGCTATGGTATGTGATCTGGGGCTGGATCAGATTATAGGTTATCGTTTGACAGAGGATGGGAAATTGGTAACCCACCGTGAGACAGATTTGCCACCTGGTTCCGGCCCACGTCATCTGGTTTTTCATCCCTCGGGTCGATATGCCTTTGTCGCCAATGAATTGAATAATACCGTCGCTGTGTTTGGTTATAACGAACGTAATGGTAAGCTTACCTTGCTGCAAAGTCTGTCCACACTGCCAGAAGGCATTATCGATGTAGAAAATACAGCAGCGGATATTCGGATTACACCCTGTGGACGTTTTCTGTATGTATCCAATCGAGGACATGACAGCATCGTACTCTACCATGTCGATGTAGACAATGGTAAGCTGAAGACGATTGAATGGGTCGAGAGTTTCGGCAGTACGCCGCGTAACTTCAACATCTTGTCTGGTTATTTGCTAGTGGCGAATCAGGAGGGAAACAACATTGTATCCTTTACTATCCATGAGGATGATGGACGGCTGACCCGAACGGGATATGTATTGGAGGTTCCTTCACCGGTATGTATTGAACCTGTACGTTAATTACACAGCGCATGGCAAAAAAGGGTCGAAGGACCAGTAAAAGAGGATAAAGTAAAACACGGCGCTTTGTCTCCCAAGAAAGGCATGGGCAAAACGCCGTGTTCAGGTTTTGAAGGAGTCTAATGATTACTTGCTGCTCTCGCCAGCTTCTACCGTTGCTGTTTTGGTATGGTTTTCCGCAGGTTTGTAGTACAAACGGAACAGGATATCCTGGTTATAGTTACCGAATCCAGTACCGAACAGGGTTACCCCTCCAATATGCTGAGCATCATCCAAAATAGCGATACGGAATTTCCATTGCTTCTGGTCAATCAGCACGTCGCTTAGAGTCACATCGGATATCTGCTTGCCATCCATAAAGGTGCCTTCAGACGTAACGCGAAGTCTCTTAAGTAGGCCATACTGATTGATAAAATCAGGCCACCATGAAGGTGTATATTTACCACGATTATCCCCAAAATCCCCTGGACTGGTCCAAGTGCCTAAATTCACATCATTTAGGAAAAACGTGATGTCTGAAGGCCAATTATCATTGGTAAATGGGGCTTCTGATGATAATTCCATTGAAATTTCCAGTTCCTCAGCTTTTTGACTGGACAATAGGAAATTCGGCACTTTATAATCCATATACCCTTGGCTAAACCACAGAATTTTGGAATTGAAGCGCTCAGGGTCCAAGAACGAACGAGGCTCATCAAATTCTCCGATAATCTTTTCGACGGTGGCTAGACCGCAGGTGGACTGAATCTCAAAATCTGTAAAGTGTCCGACGGAAATCTCCGTCTGATGAAATTGCCGTACATCCTGCTGATAGCGTGGCATGGCGATTTCAATTTTGTCCGTAGCCAATGAGCATACTTTCTGAACCCCGCCTCGTCCGGGCAGCATTTTAGTCGAAATAATGGATGCTCTTTCCAGTTTCTTGACATGCATTGTCATAATCGCACTACTGAGTCCCAGCGCTTCCGCTAGCTCACGTATATTCATCGGTTTCTCCGCAAGCAGAACAATCATATTCAGCCGAACCTCACTGGCCAGCGCTTCATAAACGGGAAGTGATTTTTCAGAAATGTCCAGTTGCATAATTCCTCCAATTCTAACGCACATCATAAATTGATGGTAGTTTAACATATATGGATTTTTTTCAATATTCATACATATAAAACGATATGATTTACATTTATATAAACAATATACCCTTTCCTTGATCGCTGGCACAAGCCTAACCCGGCAAAAAGCCAAAAATTGTTCAAAAAACAGGACACCCCATGAACTCTTTCTTTGTGTGTTGGGATGTCCTGTGATGGTATGTGATTTGCGGGATGTATACGGGATCTATTTCAGGCGCACCTGGTGTTTAGGACCGCATATGTTCATCAGCCACAGAAGAATCAGCGGTTGTATCTTTGTCAGTTGTGTGTAATTCCTGGTGCTGCGAACCATCGGACTTCATCAAGCCGGGATGACCCACATAAGGACGATCACTTCGCGAGCGGCCTCGGGTAAGTCGGAAGCCAATCAAGAACAGCACAAGCTGTACAGTCAGTATGTAGGGAGATGCTTCTGGCCCGAGCCACTGAAACAGGGCGACAACGGCGATGACCATGCACAACAGACTTGTTGGGAAATGGGATGCCGTCACGTCCAGATCATTTTGTCTACGCAGGGTCATCAGCCGATAGACATACAGCAAGGCGATTAAGCCAGAAACGAACCTTATCCATGCATACCCTATAAGCCATGAGGCAGATTGTGTGGTGTCGGGTAGACTAACATCGACATGACTGTAGGTTATCAGTTCTATAACCAATCTTGAGATTAACCAGACCATTCCCGCCAGCGCCAGCGGACCGGCCGCTGGGCGCAATAGTTTCCATAATGCTGTTCCCCAGCCTGGAGCATGGGATTCCAGTAGAACAAGTCGTCGTTCCTCGATCAGTTTGTTCATTTCACGCTCCAGTGATTTGAGAAGCAATTCCCGGCGGAATGGATCACATTCCCGAAGGGATGCTTGAACCTGCTCTTGAAGGTGAGGGGTCAAATAGGGGGCGGCCTTAGCCTCCTGAAGAGCATGGATTAGTCCATTCTGGTGCTGCTGCTTTTCACTGTTGTTGATCGCGTTCTGGGTAGCCGTTTGGAGATAACCAGCTAACCGGCCATAGATACGCAGTGATTCCTGTAATTCTTCGAGCCGCTGCTGACGCGAATTGCGAAGCTGGGCTGCACTGTGAACATACAGCCATACCAATAAGGATAACGCCAGCAGGAAGGCGATCAGACCGGGTGAGATATATGCGGCTAATGCCGCGAAGTCCGTCGGGGACACCCGCAATCCCTCCTTCCATTGTTCTTTCTACACTATTGCACAGACCACACAGGCATTTCAAGGGCTTGTATATCTCTAAACCAAGAACTATGAAGTATTTTTTGGTAAAATAGACAAGATTACAGCAGGAAGGAAGATTCGGCATGAATAAAAAAATTGAATTTGCAACAGAACATCATGAGACATCGAATCAACCGTACGAGCTGCTTCGCGTAGATTACGCCATTCCAGCCGTCGAGGAATATCGGGCTTTACGCAAGGAGGCTGGTTTATCGCAAATTACGGAAGAAGCGGCAGCTAAGGGCCTGCCGAACAGCCTATTTGCTGTAACGCTACGTCTTGGACAGGAATTGATCGGGATGGGCCGGGTGAGCGGTGATGGCGGTGTGTTTTTTCTGGTTACGGATATTGCAGTCAAGCCTTCCCATCAGGGGAAGGGCTATGGGCGTAAGCTTATGGAAGAGATTATGGAGTATTTGAGACGGGAGGTTCCGGCGGGCAGCTTTGCAACGCTGATTGCGGATAAGCCAGCCGACCGGTTATATGCGCAGTTCGGCTTCCAACTGGTCAGTCCGGGGTCAGAAGGGATGTACTGGCGCCAGCCGGGGGGACTGTAAGCTGAAATCCTGTACGAGTTTGAGCTGGTTATAAAACGGATAATTAACAGTAAGAAAATTATAGATAGGAAGAAGGCAACTTAATATGAAAGTAATTATTTTTGGAGCGACAGGAACAATTGGCAAAGCGTTAGTAAAGGAAGCGATCAAGCGTAAGTATGAGGTGACGGCGGCAGTGCGCGATCCGCAACGAGTGACGGAGCAAAGTGAATATTTGACGGTGGTTCAGGCGGATATTCTAAACCCGAATTCCGTTACAGAGGTAGCCAAAGGGCACGATGCTATCATTAGCGCCTATGGTCCCAAGTTTGGAGCTGAGGAGGAACTGCTCGAAGCAACTCGTTCTTTACTGGAAGGAACACGGCGTTCCGGCGCGGAGCGCATACTTGTCGTTGGCGGAGCGGGCAGTCTGAAAACAGAATCCGGTGAGCGTCTCATGGATACCGCTGAGTTTCCGGAGGAAGTGAAGCCGCTGGCGGCTGCGCACGCTGATGCCCTGGAGCTGTACCGTGCTGCGGATGTAGACTGGACCTATTGCAGTCCTGCCGGAATTATTGAACCAGGTAAACGTACAGGACAGTTCCGTATTGGCTTGGATCATTTGGTAGTTGATGAATTAGGTCATAGTCGCATCTCTGTCGAGGATTATGCGGTAGCCCTGATTGATGAGTTAGTAGAAGGGGAATTTGTCAATTCCCGCTTTACAGTCGGATATTAATCAACAGGGATGGCTATATGGGAGGCGAAAAAGCATGTATATGGTGACCGCCGAACAAATGCGGCAACTGGATCGGTACACGATTGACAAGCTGGGAATCCCGGCCCTGATCTTGATGGAAAATGCCGGGCGAGCAGTAGCTGACGAGGTACTGAAGCTTTGTGCGGAGAGACGTGGAACAAGCGATGGCATAAATGAGGTCACACACACAGGACCGGGGGATGTACCAGGACATGGCGGTGTTATACGGACGGATTCATCGAGCGGTGGGCAATATGACGTACGTGAACGAGCACACTGGTATATCCTCGTAGGTAAAGGCAACAACGGCGGTGACGGACTGGTGGCAGCCCGCCATCTGACCGATGCAGGTCTGCGCGTCACCGTTGTGTATGCCGAGCCGCCTGCAACGCTGCGCGGTGAAGCGGCTGCCCAGCGCGATATCATCGCGGCGCTGGATATCCCGGTTATCCTCTATGGTCGGGATAACCTCGACCTGCGCGGTGCCTCTGGGATCGTCGATGCCCTGCTGGGCACAGGCACGCAAGGTCCACCGCGCGAACCTTACGCCTCGCTGATTTGCGAGGCTAATGCCAGCGGCGCGCCGATCGTGTCGGTAGACGTGCCTAGCGGACTCGACGCCGACACAGGTGCGCTGCACGAGCCGTGCATTCATGCGCGTGTCACCGTATGCCTTGCCTACTTGAAGTGTGGGCTCGCCCAATATCCGGGCGCCGGAAACGCTGGTGATGTGGTGGTACGCTACATCGGTATCCCGCCCGGCCTTGCCCGTGAGCGTGGCGTGCAGCTGCGGCTCCTGACCAGCGATACGCTGCGTGACGCGCTGGACGTGGACGTCAGCCGCAGCCGTGTGCCGGACGGGCACAAGGGCACCTACGGCCACGTTCTGGTCGCAGGCGGGAGCCTGCGCATGAGCGGTGCGGGCCTGCTGGCCGCACGTGCCGCCTTGCGCATCGGCAGCGGGCTTGTGACGTGGGCGGTGCCAGAAGCGCTGTTGCCACGCGTCATTGGCGCCGCACCAGAGCTGATGCTCGCTGCCGCAGCAACAGGCAGCGACGGCGAATGGAACGCCGACTCCGCAGATGAGCTGCTACAGCTCGCGCAGGCGCGCGATGTGCTGGCCGTCGGGCCTGGCCTCGGCCGCTTCGCAGGGGACACTGGCTGGCTGCGCCGCCTGTGGGAGGAATACAGCGGTCCGCTCGTGCTTGATGCGGACGCCTTGAACATCCTCGCCTCGGCGGGGCCTGAGCTGGATGCCTGGAAGTCGAGAGATGCGGCAATCGTGTTAACGCCGCATCCCGGTGAAATGGCACGTCTGCTGGGCATATCGACAGCGGAGGTGCAGCGTGACCGTATCACCCATGCCCGGGAGTACGCCCGGACACATGGAGTCACGCTGGTGCTCAAGGGAGCACGCACGGTCATTGCGTGTCCCGACGGAGCGACCTACGTCAATACAACAGGCCACGCCGGGATGGCGACAGGCGGTGCGGGCGATGTGCTGACAGGCATCATCGCAGGGGTGTTGGCCCAAGGCTTGAACGCTTCACAGGCAGCAGCCTTTGGCGTGTATCTGCATGGTGCGGCTGGAGAAACGGCCGCGCGCCATCGCCAGCATCCCGCCTCAGTGGTAGCTGGCGACATCATTGAAGCCCTATAATCCATAGCAGCAGTGGCAGGAGGAAGGCCAGCATGATCTGTACTCCATATTCACGGTTCAGCCAGTGCCTTCCCCCATAATAGAGCAGTGTAATCCCTGCACCTGCCATGCCGTTGCTCCACGAGATGCCCGTTCCAGCAGGCGACATCAAAGATCCTAGCAGAAGAAAGACACTGAACCCTACGGCAAGATATAGCGTGAACTGCTCAGGCTTGCGAAGCCAGGGCAAAAGATCACGTAGTGCATCAGCGGCAAGAGCCGCCGGAAGGGCAAAGCCATAGGCCCATAACTGCGCGGTCAGTTCACCGCTATTGCCTGCTATACTCACAGGCAATCCCGTTATTTCCTCTGTCAGATAGCAGTAGACCCATAACAGACCAAAAACCAATCCTCCACAGGCAAGCTTATTCAGAGCATAACAACCAAGCTCCATCCGCCAAGGCATTTTAGAATTAAATTCATTCCAAGGCTGTCTCATATTGCGACTCCCTCCTCATTTCAATCGGTAAATAAAAACCATTCAAGGAATTTATTCTCAATTACAATCCGCTTACCGTTTGCGACATTTAAGTTTACGTTAGCTGTGTATCATGTTCCTAAGCAAAATAAAGATTGCGGATAGCCGCGGTACGGAAAGGCGGGGATTGCATGATACAGGCGGTTATTTTTAATCTGGAAAGTACATTGTTAGACCCCGGAGGTCGGGGCTTAATCCAGGGAATGTGCGATATCTTTAGATGGAAGGGTATACAGGTAACTGAAGAGCAGGTATCTCATGGACGAGGACTGCCCATCCGGGATCATATTGCGAATGTGCTCGGACTTTCAGAGGTTCGTAGAAAATGGTTGGAGTGCTTTGGTGCGCATCCTGGCAGAGTGGATATTGAGCATATTTATCTTGAGCTTGTCCCTGTTCTTCGCTCTTTGATCCAAGGGGCTGAGACTGCTGTCGGTATAGATAGGGCGTTGCAGGAGCTTCAAGATCGCCGCATTCAGTCAGGCGCTACTGCATCCTGCCCGATGGAAATGCTGAGTCATGTATTCACGCCTGCACAGTCACCCTATACGCTGGATTGTATGGTAGCCCCATGTGAAGTTTCGCAGGGGAGGCCTTATCCGTGGATGATCTATGAAATTGCACATCGCCTGCAGGTATTCCCGCTTAGCGATATTGTCAAGGTAGGAGACACAGCAGCCGATATGCAAGAAGGACGGAATGCCGGCGTTTGGACGATTGGTGTGTTGAACCATAACGAGAGTGCTTTGGCCGCGAACCACACTACAAGCTGTGAAGTGGACGATAGGGTAGCCGAGGAACGACGCAGACAAAGTATATATGGTTTGAAAAGGGCAGGGGCCCACATCGTGATGAACTCGGTCGCTGACTTGCCGCGTATTTTGCGTGAAATTGAAATGCTCCAGCATACGGGAGGCTATCCTTCTTATATGAAGCCAATGAAAACAGTTGCGATTCCCCCATCGTGAGCATAACGGCTATAACTCTTAAGTGCTTAAATTGACCTTTAGGTTATATATGTATGCATCTACCTGGATAAAGGTGTACTCAGCTCGGCTTTCTAACCTCAAAAGGAGCATTCGCTAAGTTAGCGAATGCTCCTTTTGAGTGTACTCCTTTTCGTCTGTAAAATGACCCGTAAGATGGACACTTTCAATCAAGTGTCCATCTTACGGGTCACAGTTCACCGAAATCATTACTGGTCGGAATTTTTCACCCGGAACTGATCAGCATGACGCTGTAGATTGTTGGAGAGTGTGGTCAGATTACGGGCTACTTCGGATAGTTCTTTTACTGCTAGGGCCTGCTTCTGTGCGCTTGCGGATACATCTTCTGTCATTCCGGCAGTTTGCTGCGCCGCGCTGGCTGTGTGCTTCAGATGTTGATCTACGGTGTGACGTACCTCCTGCATTTCTGTAGTCAATTGGGCCAGATGTGCAGCCAGTTCCTCAACTTCCTCTGATACCTGGGTGACTTTATCAACAGACTGTAGACATAATGCAATTTGTTTTTCTTGTTCATTGACAGTGTTTATATTTTCATCAAATTGATCGCCCATTTGCTCAATTTGCTCGACAAAACTACTTAAGATTTCGTCAATTTCACGAATAGATATGGCAGATTGTTGGGCAAGTTGTCCCATTTCATGAGCTACGACAGAAAAACCTTTACCAGCTTCCCCTGCACGCGAAGCTTCAATCGAGGCATTAAAGGATAAAATCTGCGTCTGCTTTACGATGCCCTGTACCTGCTGTCCAATGTTAGCTGCTTCGCGGGACTTTTCAGTTAGCGCGTGTGACATACGCTGCATTTGCTTGATTCGCAGAGCGCTTTCTCGTCCCTTCTCCAATAGCAGTTCATGTTCACTGGCTACCTGATTACGGACTTCATTGAGATGGCGCGCCGTATCCGTAAATTGGTGCACATGGCTTCCGACTTCATCCAGCGTTTGTCCTAAGCGGTCAGATTGCTGAACCGACTCTATCGTCTGATCTGCTTGGTTTGTAGATACATCGGCAATTTGCTGGAGTGTGCGAGACAGTTCCTCAGTCTGATGGAGGGTTCCTTCTGATGTCACGACGATATTCTCGGATGCTTGCTGAAGCGTACTTGAGCTGCTTTGAATGTCCACAATCATATTGGACATGGCTTCTACCATCCGGTTCGTCAGGCCGCTGATTTCACCTAGCTGATCATACGTAACTTGCTGCGATGTAGCCGTAAGATTGCCGTCAGCTACTTGCTCCAGTGTATCTTTAATAAACCGTACTTGATGTAGTATTCGACGTGTTACCAGCATCATTACCGCAATGGAAATGATCAGAATGATGGAAACCACAGGGATAACTAGCCGGTAGGCCTCAGGCAGGGTTTTCTCGTACACTTCAGTTACAGAGGCAAGGGATCTGTCAATTCCTAGATAGCCTATGATGGTTCCATCTGTATCCTTAATGGGTGTAAAGGAAGAAAACATCGTTCCCCAATCAGGGTCCGTTGTGATATCTGTAGTGACCGTCTCCCCTTGTTTCAATCTATCTGCCGTTTCTTTACGGGTGAAACTAACAGGGCTTCCAAAAGGACTGTAGTCTTTGTCGTCCCAAGCAGCTCCGTCCACTGTAAGCTTCCACTCATCGCCAACACGATTGTACATATACATATACAGGACTCCGCTTTGCAGCCTGAGCGTATTTAACTCGTTCCGAAGTTTTTTATACTCATTGCTCTGCTCGGATGGATTCGTGTTTAAGCTTTTGACGGTTGATTTGTCCAGTAGCTTAGCCGTATTCACCGCCAACGCTTCATTGTTTAGCTGCATGGTTGATAGAGAAGCATTCTGAATAGATAGTTTGGTCGTCCACAGAATCATGACGCCAATCACAACTAAAGGAATGAGCAAGATGAAGTAGAGTTTGGTTTGTAATCCCATTCTTTTTTTGACTTTGCTTTTCATAATATGCTCCTTACTGTATTATTTCGCCTTCATATAATATCGTGTTCAAGTAGGAAAATATGAATAGTAATTAATATGTTTCATGAATTTTTTGCATATTTACGCAAGTTTCATCCCCATAGAAAAAAGCCTTAGCTCAGCAATACCGAGTTAAGGCTTGTAGCTTATGATTTACAAATCGTCAAATCCATTGTCATCTCCGACCTTGCCATAATTGCGTGATTTTGCTTCAAAAAAGTCCGTTTTTGTTGCATTCAGCGCTTCATCGGAAAATGGCTTGATCCAAGGCATACAGTTTACATCTACCCCTTCGTATGCTTTGTCCATACCCAGAAGTCTTAGGCGCATGTTTGCCATGTATTTGATATAATCGCTCAGCTCGTTCAAGTCAATGCCGCGAACCTCTTTGAGCGTGTAATGCGCCCAATTCGTTTCCAGTTCCACAGCGCGGTTGATCATACGATAGACATAGTCCGTATTTTCCTTGGTATCCAACTCAGGGAAATCAGCCAAAAGCTGCTTGAACACTTCGGCAAAGAAGTAGCAATGCTGATTTTCGTCGCGCTGAATATACGAGATCATCTGGCTGGTGGCCATCATTTTTTGGTCACGGGCCAAATTGTAAAAGAAAGCAAATGTACTGTAAAAGAATATGCCTTCCAGAATCAAATCCGCTACCATGGCTTGGAAAAAGGTTTGCGGGTTCTGCTCATCGCGGAACTCTTGATAAATGTCCGAGATGAATGTGTTACGCTCCAGCAGGACAGGATCATTTTTCCAGTATTCAAAAATTTCCTTCTGCTCCTGCTCTGATACCAGGGAAGACAGCACGTAAGAGTAGGACTGGTTATGCACGACTTCCTGTTGTCCGATAATGGCCGAAATAGCTTCCAGCGAGGAATCGGTAAAATATCGTTTTACATCTCCGACAAACATGGTTTGCATGGAATCCAGCACAGCCAGCAGGCCGATATTAATTTTGAATGTGCGCTGTTCTTCGGCATCCAGCATAGGGAACTGGGACGCATCCTTGGACATCGGAATTTCATCCGGAATCCAGTGGTTTAGCAGCAGCACCTTATATAGTTTGTACATATGCGGCATCCGAATATCGTTCCAGTTCAGGATACCGGAGTTTTCGCCTTCAATAATACGGGTAGAGCGGTTAGGCGCTTCCGTGTTAAAAATCTTTTGTAACTGCATGAGAGCCTCTCTCCTTTAGTTTAGGATGCGCAGCTTTCGCATTCTTCAATCGTCAGTGCGCGGCTGCGTACATAATAGGTCGACTTCATACCCGATTTCCAGGCATGAATATGCAGCGCTAAAAATTCGGTAGCTTTAATATCTGGGCGTACATACAGATTAAAGCTTTGACCTTGGTCAATATGACGCTGACGTGCAGAAGCCATGTTGATCGAAGCGTGTTGATCCAGCAAGAAAGCTGTTTTGTAGTACCAGATGGTTTTTTCATTCAAATCTGGTGCAGGGTTAGCGATCTTGTAGGTTGTTTTCTCTTCATAGGAAAGCAACTCATACAGTGGATCAATACTAGCGGTAGAGCCTGCGATAATGGACGTAGAACCGTTAGGCGCAATGGCGAACAGCCATGCGTTACGGACACCGTTTTGTTGGACTTCTTCCGCAAGCTCGCTCCACTCGGACGTAGTGACGAATTTGCCTTCACGTGTACCGTCTGTATAGCCACGGGAAGTGAAATAATGCCCGGTCGACCAGTCAGAACCCTCGAATTTGGCATAACGGCCTTTTTCTTTCGCCAGCTCCATGCTGGATTTTACGGCCAGGTAGTTAATTTTTTCATACAAATGATCATTATAGGTTACCGCTTCATCGGACTCCCAGCGGATGCCCTCAAGTGCGAGCAGATGATGCAGCCCAAATGTACCCAAGCCGACTGCACGATATTGGCTGTTTGTGTATTGTGCTTGCAGCACCTCAATGTTGTTGATATCAATAACATTATCCAGCATACGTACCTGAATCGGTACGAGACGATCTAGCACACCTGCCGGAACGGCACGAGCCAGATGGATGGAGTTCAGGTTGCACACAACAAAGTCGCCAGGAATTTTGGAGATAACAATGCGTGTTTGTCCGTCCTTGGTGACCAATTCTTCTTTTTCTACTACCGTTGCAGATTGATTTTGCATAATTTCCGTACACAGGTTGGAGGAATACACCATACCATGGGCGCGGTTTGGATTAGCACGGTTTACTGTATCACGGTAGAACATGTACGGCGTACCTGTTTCCAGCTGCGATTTCATCAGACGCTTCATGATGTCAATGGCAGGGACCGTAATACGGGAAAGAATCGGATGCTGTGATGCCTCCTCATACTTCTCGCGGAAGGAGCCTGAACCGAAGGCTTCATCATAAAAATCCTCCAGTCCCAGTGGACGACCCTTGTCATCCTTCCAGCCCATCACCTTCTTCACTTCATGCGGACAGAACAGATTCCATTCGCCCCGTGCTTCGACCCGCTCCATGAACAGATCGGGCAGACATACGCCGTGGAACACGTCATGTGCACGCATCCGCTCGTCACCGTTGTTCAGCTTCAGGTCCAGGAACGCCAGAATGTCTTTGTGGAATACGTCCAAGTAAACGGCGATTGCACCTTTGCGTGTACCCAACTGGTCTACGCTAACAGCTGTATTGTTTAGCTGGCGAATCCAAGGGATAACGCCAGAGCTTGTATTTTTATGTCCACGGATATCGGAGCCGCGCGCACGCACTTTACCGAGGTATACGCCGATACCGCCACCCATTTTGCTAAGACGGGCTACATCGGTATTGGAATCGAAAATACCTTCCAATGAGTCGTCTACGGTGTCGATAAAGCAACTCGAGAGCTGTCCGGCTACCTTTTTTCCGGCATTGGACATGGTTGGTGTAGCTGCCGTCATGTACATGTTGCTCATCGCCCAGTATGCTTCCTTGACCAGCTCCATACGCTTGTCGGCCGGCTCTTGATGCATCAGGTACATTGCGATAATCATGTAGCGTTCTTGTGGAAGCTCCATTACGCGTCCGTCAAAATCATTGGCCAAATAGCGCTCAGACAGCGTCAACAGTCCAATATAGTCGAACAGCAGGTCATTCTGCGGCATTATGGAATCGCCGAGCTCATCAATCTGCTCCTTGGTGTAGCAGTCAAGCAGTTCCTGACGGTAGATTCCTTTTTGCACTAGATCGGTGATCAGTGGATAAAAAGCGCCGTAAGGTTCGTCTGCATAGGATTTGTAACGGCGGTGAGTAGCCGCTTTTTTATATAGGGAAGTGAGCAAAGCACGCGCAGCGGCAAATTTCCAGTCCGGTTCTTCCTTGCTAACCAGTTCTAGAGCAGCCATTGCAAATGCGTTGCTAATCTCATCTCCAGTGACTTCGTCCCGGCGGAGCTTACTAGTTACACCGCGAATGAGTCGATCTTTATCCAGCTTGTCCAGCCCGCTGAGTACACGGTCAGCATATACGGATATACGTATTTCATCAAAAGCCAACTGGCGATTGTTTGGTTTGGTTACGAGTTGTGGCATAGGATTAATTCCTCGCTTTCTTGATTTGGAATTCATACTTAGGGAATAGGCATGAAAATGATCTGAGAAAAGAAACTGGTGAAAAAAGCGATGGTCAGACAGCATTTTGGGGCTGTATGTAATCCAATAACATAGAAATAGCGATGCGCCTGCCAATGAAGGAAAAAAGATGGTTTCCGTAGGAATCATCGGCTACATCACTATATTTAGAGGTGTTATGAATATTTAACCCAACATATTGTGTATATAAACTTAAAATTTCAAATAAGTGCAAGGAGTATTATAGCAACATTCGAAGCCATACGTAAAGGAAAAGGAATGGAAAATCAAAATATGCAGAGAAGTCGCGGGCTGTATTTGAATTGAGACGGAGTGAACGGTACAATAAATGATAAAGATGTTTCCTACTAAAATAAGCCGTATACATATGGAACTTTTTTGAAGAACAAGGTTGCTTTATCGACTGAGTTTTTAGAATTTTAAAAAAGATGATTTTTTCAATTTAAAGGAGGAACTTGGTGATGGCCATTGCAGAAGTGACAGTAATCCCGATTGGAACGGGGAGTACGAGCCTGAGCGACTACGTTGCTCAAATGCAAAAAGTGTTGAAGACGCAAAAGGGAATTACCTATGAACTTACCTCTATGAGTACGATTATTGAAGGTTCGTTGGACGATGTGTTCACCGCTATTGCTGCGCTACACGAAGCGCCATTCCTAGCAGGAGCCAAACGCGTTTCCACCTCAGTCAAAATTGATGATCGCCGTGACAAGCCTTCCTCCAGTCGCCAAAAGCTGCGATCCGTCGCAGATAAGCTATCCGGAACCACGGCAGGGAATGTTACAGAATTAAATCCAAATCTTAGTTGATAAAGTTGATGTAAGTGATTGATTTTTATGTAACTAAGAGTATAATAGTTTTTGTTGTCAGTCACACTGACCTGCTGGTGTAGCTCAGGGGTAGAGCAACGCACTCGTAATGCGTAGGCCGGGGGTTCAATTCCCTTCACCAGCATTCTATAAAACTCAAGCACAGCGCGGCTTCCAAGCTTTTTGGAGGCTGCGCTTTTTTGTGATTTTGGACAATCTTCTACCATTTTTCTACCCTTTAGTATAGTAAAGTAGATTCTTCAGTGCTAATGCTCTCTCCTGTAATTGAATCGCCAATGTTTTTTAACACTGCTTCTTGGAGATTCAGGCGTTGTATAGTGACAGACTGGAAACGTAAATTGTCCAGCCATAAGTTCTGGGCGTTACTGACCGCATTGATCACGAGCTTGCTTACTGCTTTTGGAGAAAACAATGCCACAGTTATTCAAGTGACCGGCGTTATTGGTGCTTTCGGTGCAGTAATTGCTTACATTCTGGCTGAGGCTTATGTAGGTGGTAAGTCGGCAGAAACGTCAGCCACTGACGATCTGTAAATCTACAAGTGTTTGGAAATACGAAATACCCTGCTGGTATAGTGCCCGTGAGGGTGTTTTGATAGGATTAGCAGTTCCAAAGCCATTTATAAATTAAGTCAATAGGTATATTACTCTAGTATAGCGGGGAGTCTATATACTAATTATCTACAATTTTTAAACAAGGAGGGCTTTTTGCGTGGACCATCTCATTATTTTAATCAGAAGTTTTTCAGCATTTTTTATCCTAATGATAATTGGGAGAATATTAGGAAAGCAAACCCTTTCCAATATGAACTTCCATGAATTCGTAACGGCGGTTATATTAGGAGCTATGGCTGCTAACTTTGCATTTAACGAAAAAATAGAAGTTATCCACCTATTAATAGCGCTGTCCGTTTTTACAATTACTTCTTATGTTTTAGCCAAGATTTTTTTGAAATTCAGAAACTTTAAGATGTGGACAGAAGGAACCCCCACCGTTCTCATCGAAGGAGGGCTCATTCTCGAAGATAACTTAAAAAAAAATAATATGACATTGGATTCTTTAAACCAGCAGCTTCGCGAGAAAGATATTTTTAATATAGAAGAAGTGGAGTACGCCCTACTTGAGATTAACGGAAAACTATCTGCCCAAAAGAAAAAGGAACTGCAAGCCGTGACATTAAAAGATTTGCAGTTGAATGCAGGCAATACCTCACAGTTCCCAATTGAGCTTATAATCGACGGACAGCTTTTGCATGGCAATTTAGACTCCAACCATATTTCCGAATCCTGGATGAACTCCCAACTCAAAGCACGCGGCAAAAAGTTAGAGGACGTATTCTACGCCGTTAAAGGCAGCAACGGCCAGCTCTATGTGGATGAATATAAGGATAAAATCCAGCAACCAATTGATGTGGAATAGTATTAACTTTTGGTCAAAAGTTACTTGAGATTCAACGTAATCAGATAATTGTATTTGGCAGCGTGCTTAAGCTCATCCAAGATGATACCGTACACCGTGTCCTTATAGATGCCAGTAGGCAATCCAAACCAGATGTTGCGGTATCGTTCTACCGCACCTAACTCTCCCATCAAGGCGCGCTGCAGACCTTCTGCATAGGAGTGCACTTTCTCATATTTCTCACTACTGATGCCTGTAATCTCCTGTCCTGTCAAAGCCCGATACATCTCTCTGAACATTTTGTTGTGGCCGCGTTCATCGTTACGGATGCTTTCAATAATAGCCACCTGCTCCTGTGAGGGAGCCAAATTGATCAATTCATCGTAGAACAACTCATCGTTACGCTCCCCTTGTACCGCTTCCTTTATCATTTGTACTGCTTTTGGAAATCCTGTGTTCCAGATCGGTACAAAATCGGCCCGCATATAATATGAATTTCCCCAGTAAGAAGGTACTTGATACAAGTTTATTCCCTCCCAATGCTAGTTTTTAGAAAGTATATGCGCATCTGCCCATGTCGGTTCCTAACATTAGGAAAATGATTGTTCCTCATACTCCTAATCGCCCTTTTCTTGTGAAGAAATGCTGGCGGCTATTTGACTTACCAACATACTGGGTTGATTATACTGATGGTAGCTAACACCGGGGAAGAATTTGTTTGTAGGAATGCTCTTATGACAAACGTAGTATTTCTACATAATTCGCAAAAAAAAGATATTGACAACTGGTTAATTGATGGGTAAAAATAGTAAATAATTATAAAATACTGGGATTTTTATGCGAAGGGTGGCTATGTCATGAAGCATACACCTACGATTCGAGCGGAATTAGATAGATATTTACAACAAGAGGGCATGAGTCTAACGCAGTTTGGGCATGTAGCAGGCATGAATAGGGGAATCGTAAGCGCCATTGTGACAGGGAATAAGTCCATGTCTGTTAACCAGCTTGATTTAATCACTGAGGCTATGGGCTTACCAGAAGGTCACTTTTATGATCTATTTATAGAAAACTACATCATCGATCATCCACCCAATATGAGGCGAATCGAGCCGCTTTTGTTTCGATGTGCGGAGTTGGACAAGCTGGAGGCGATCCGCCGAGTAGTGGGAGCTATCATGGATAATCTACTGTATTCGCCCAAGCTATTTGAAATTGCAGAGGAATTGTTGTCGCAGGGAAGACATGCGGCTGCATTGTTGCTGTATGAGGGGGTAGCTGAAGCGGAGAAATATCAACATTCTGAACGTTTGGCAGTCTGCCAATATCGTATATTCACGATTCAAGTTGGAGACGACCAAAGCCGCAACCACAAAGCAGCTATACTATTCGAGCCTTATGTCGAGCGCCTAGATGATTTAGAACAACTTGATGCGTTAAAGGATCTGGCTAATGTGTACAGGTCATTGCGTAAATGGGACAAGGTTGATGAAATAGCGAGGGTGATGAGAGCTAAGGCTGAAATCCAATACAATTGGAAACATCAACAGAAGAACCAAGAACGCAATGAGGCTGCTAAGAAATTAAGTCGTCCGATGTTCGTGTACATCACGTATGCCGACTTACTATGTGCGAGTGTCTGTGATGCCCGAGGCGATTACCAACAAGCTCTACAATATACATACGCCTATGCGGACTTGGATTGGGTTAGAGAGACTGATGATGATACCCTCTATTGGGTAGAAATGTATCAAGATTGGGCACGATGCAATATTTATGTAAATAAGCTCTTGTCTGGAGATGTCAGCGTGCTCTCAGATTATGTCGAATACATAGCCGAAACAGCAGATACCATGGAAGGTGAGAAACTTTCAAAGCTGTTAAACGTTATGATAGCTGCTAATCAATATAATTTGGATGTTGATGATGTACTTTCAAGGTTTAAAAAAGACATTGATGCCTTTACTCAACTCCCGACATCTACTGATATGTACAGCCAACAAGTAGTACCCGACTACATTGCATGGTTTGGTTACGAACTGGCCTACTATTATTTAAACAGAGAAAGGTACAGTGATGGTTTTAAACAATTGTTATTTGCAATGGTAAAGTCACATATAATAAATAATGAGACTTACTTTATAAATTGTATTGGCTTGTTTATGCGTTTCCAAGTCTATGCGACTCCTGAAATCAAAACAGAGTTCTCCAATCTAATTGAAAAGGTGTGGGTAGGTAATGTTGAGAAAAATAGGACTGTTAATTGTTGCGAGTAGCTTTTTAGTTTTCATGACTGTACCTGGTATCCAGATTCTTGTACAGGTTGGAGGTTCTTAAACGTCATTAAAAAGCTCTGCTAACCTTATGGTCGGCAGAGCTTTTTAGTTGAAAAATTGCTTACAGACGGACATTTAAGGCGGAACTGATATGAATCAACTTTAATTGTATGTTGAAAATAAAGTTTTGATAACTACAATAAAAGAAACAACGGTAGGCTAGGACGAGAAAATATGCCCTAGACTGTCGCTGCTTCATCTGTTTCATTGAACTAACGTTTCCCGTTAGCGTAATGGGTTCATTGTCATTAGCCTCAACCGCTTACCTGTTTGCTCAGACTCCTGGCAACAGCTGGGGCATGATGCTTTTGCCATAATCCAAGACGTACTTATTAATCTCTGAGACAAGTTTTGTGTCCTTAGTTTTGTAGTGCACCTTGTTAATTACGAAGTAACCTGTACTAGAATATTGCTCATCACTCGAAAACATCAACGTAAAACGATAAAACAAAAAGGCCGCTAAAATAGCGACTTCAAATGGGACTATGCTCTTGTCCCCCGACAGTTAATCCAGATACAAAATCTCAATCTCGCCCGGAGCGAAGGATTGCTCTGCGTAATTCCCCCCCCAATCACAAAGCGATCTCAAAATGGGTTCAAGTGATTGACCCAGTTCCGTCGTTGAATATTCCACCTTAGGCGGTACCTGATTGTACATCTTTCTGCGAATTAATCCGTCTGTTTCCAGTTCCCGAAGAGTTTGAATCAGCATCTTTTGCGATATATTATGAACGAGTCGCTTGAGCTCTCCCGTCCGTTTAGGTCCTTTTATTAAATAGTACAGAACAAGCCCCTTCCACTTTCCTCCGATAACCTCTAGTGTAACTTCCAGTTCACAGAAAAATGTTTTCATATCAATGCACCATCTCCCGATCTAAGAATATCCCCTTCATGTATCGCTTGATCCTTCAAGGATCACTGAAGGAAAAATTGAACGTTACATGGAGGGGATAATACAATCGCATTTAAGTTGATTTAAAAATCTTTGTCGTTTGAAAATTATTATGTCTTGGTTAAACTTGAGCTACTCCGCCATCTACGAATAATTCAACGCCGTTCATATAGCTGCTTTCATTAGAGGCTAGGAACATGACAGCATTGGAGATCTCTTCAACCTGCCCCACTCTGCCGAGCGGAATATCATTTTTTGCCTGTTCCAGTAAATGATCTAGTTCAGAGCCAAATAACTCATCGTACGCCGGCGTTACGATTGTTCCCGGACTAAGGATGTTTATACGAATTTCGGTCCCTCTCATATCAAGAATCCAGCTGCGGACCAGCTGTCTGATCGCTGCCTTGGATGCACCATAGATACTAAACGCTGGCATCCCCGTCGAGCCAGCAGTGGATCCCGTTAGAATAATCGAACCTCTTTTATTTGGAAACAAAGCTAATGCCTTTTGTACTGTAAAGATGGTTCCTTTCACGTTGACATCGAAAGTCTTGTAGTATTGTGCTTCTGTAATTTCTCCTAATGGAAGAAATGACCCTAGTCCGGCATTTGCAAAGAGAATGTCCAAGTGTCCCTTTTCTCGCTTAACTGTTTCGAATAATATATCTAGATCTTCCGATTTAGATATGTCACCTCGGACACCTGTAACATTCTTTCCGATCTGCTTTACTGCTTCATCCAGTTCACGTTGTCTGCGTCCCGTGATAAAAACGTAAGCCCCTTCTTTTACGAACTGTTGTGCCGACACGAGACCGATGCCGCTTGTACCTCCGGTTACAACTGCTACCTTCCCGTCAAATTTCCCCATTCTATTACACTCCTTTTATAATGATTTATATGGTATAGAATGCTCTGTCTGCTTCATGAACCTCCTATGAACGATAGTATGGGGGAAAAGTTACAAGAAAAACAGTACCCACTTTTTTGTGATATAGTCACCAAAAAGTGATAATTGAGGCGGCACAAGCGTTTGTTTTTACAGCCTAACAGATGGAAGTGAGCTCCATTAAGTTTGAGATTGTATATGTGCTTTTAATTTCTGCCGGACTTATTTGTCCGGTTCTGTTGACCCAACAGGTGTCAATGCCCGACTGAAGACCACCTTTGATATCCGTATTTAATGAATCTCCAATGACAAGTGCATCCTTTCTATTAAATTCTGAAATATGACTTATGACGTAATTGAAAAATTCTTCCTTCGGTTTTTGATAACCAATGCTTTGCGAATCAAAGATATCCTCGAAAAACTTATATAGCCCAGACTGCTTCAAGCGTTTGATTTGCGTGTGAGTGATACCATTCGTGATTACGAACATTCGATGGGTCTTTGATAAGCGAATGACAGACATCCATTGCGCCTTCCATAAGCAATTGGTTTCCATCTCCCAACAATTCTCTATACAAACCTTCCCATTCCAAGCCGACCACGATTTCCCCCATTCTCAACATTGTAAAAGAGGGCTCCAATTAATTACTCACCACATGATACCACGTATTTGAACTATCCTGCCCGTTAGCTTAACATCGGATGCCAGCTATTAAGGAACTAGAGATAAAGAAGGTGAAGGTGAAGCGCACAGAGGATATAAAAGTTAGGGTGCTTGCTTTAGAGCAAGATAACTATAGTGTAGGGACGGATAATTCCACAATACAGGATATCATTATCTGGAGGGGGGATCACAATCAAAAGAACATCATGCTTGCAGGGGACGAGAAGGGGACTTTAGAGAGCATTAGGGCGAACGTAATTCAATAATTACAGACTTTGGGGGTATGTGGGTACTAACGGGAACTGTACCGGAACGCACTCAATTATATATTAATTTAGTAAGAAAGGTGTTCCCCTTTTAATGAGAAGCACCTTTTCAAAATACTTTAAAACTTTTTGAATTTGTGGTCTTCCAAACCGTTTTTATCTAATCCGGAAGGTTCAGCAGTGATTCCTTTATCAAGTGTCTCCTCAACAAAGGATAGAACAGCCTTTCACTTTATTTATTAACTAAAGCAGACAATTCACCTTCAAAGACTTTCTCTTCTTTGTCATTAAAAGTGGTCAGCAAAACAGTAACTATTCCTGTTTCACTTCGTTTTTCCCTAAGCTCAGTCACCTCCACAATTGTATGTAATTCATCTTCCGGGTACACGGGTTTTATAAATCTGATATTGTTAAAAGCAGTTCCCGCAATGACATCGTCACCATAAATACCTGTTTCAACCCAAAGCTTAAAAGAAACTGCTAGCGTTTGGATTCCTGAGGCGATGATTCCATTAAATCTTCCTTGCATTGCTTTATCTTCGTCCAAGTGCATGTATTGCGGGTCGAACTCAGCTGCAAATCTCTTGATATTCTCTTTAGTTATCTTTATGGACTTGGTTTTAAATGTTTGTCCGACAAAAAAATCATTAAATTTCATAAATATACTCCTTTGCTGAGATTATGTGCTGGGTGGACTCCATTAAAATTTATGGCTTGATTATAACACTTGATAATAGTACTTAGTACTAATTATAAAAATATGCCCATTTTAAAAAAAACACTAGAATATATTGTAGCGACATCAGCGGCTAACGAAAACGAGAAGATATTAAATCTGCTCAATGTTATAATTGCCGCAAACCAATATAGCATAGATGTAGAAGATATACTCCTCGATTTGAAGCGGAGATTAATTCGTTTTCTGAACAGCCTTTATGATTATCGCGGCTAGCTTTTTGTTGTTTATTGTAACTGTGCCTAATCAAGCCTTTAACCACCACCATCGTATCCAGCCTCAAGTTACCGTTGGAGGAGCTTAAACGTAAGCACATCAAATCAAATCCCCGCTAACCTGAACTGGTCGGCGGGGATTTTTGTTGAACAATCTAAGGACAGTATGTTGTACAGTACCCCTTGTACAAATTTGCGATTCCCAGAAGTGGAAAATTTATGTGCGATTAAAAGCAATGCTGCATTACAGATAATACAAAATAAGCTGTCTGGTGCACTTCAATGATATGAAGGTCTTTTAGTTTTATTTTAGAACAGAAACAGCTACAATTATCGGCTGCTGTCTCCTTGTGCTTATTGAGCATCGTTTCCCGCAAGCCCAATAGTTGATGGTTATTTACCCGCTTATTAACCAAAGGGAAAAATAGGCAACTTCTCGAAGTCTGGTCTGTAGTGCACTGATATGCTTGACCTCTGGTATAGGCATGCATGTTTCTATTTCTACTGACCACTTTAACCGTTGCGGCAAATCAACATGTTCGTGACTACAGTAGCTGCTAATTATAAGCCCTTTTCTTCTTCTTCTGAATTAGCATGGTGAGGAAAAGGAGGACAGGCAGTACAATCTGAAAAATAGGCCAGACTCGAACCAAGGCTACATGAAGACCGAACCACAAAAATTCGGTTAACCTAGGGGATAGAAACGTTAGGCCGTATATGATGATGCTTAGCAACAGTAACGCAGGCTTATATCTAAAAGGGGTTATCGTTTGAAGTCCAATGACGGCACCAAACATAAAACCAGCCGTTTTGACTCCGATTCCAATAAATAGAATCATCGAAAACAGGACATCAGCTCTCTCAACAATTTTTGGTAGCTGAATTAGTTGTGTAACCTCAAATAAGGGGTAGGTACTTGATGCTGCCCATTCCGGACCTAAAACCAGGATTGTTAGTTCATTCATTACAATAAGGAACACAGCAGTGATCCAGTAAACAATGACGATCGACCGCTGTAATTTACGTTTATCCGTAACAATCTTGAACAGCACAAGAAAAAGAACTGTCTGCCCGAAGGGAAAAGACACGATCTCGGGAATGGCAGCCTTCACTATGGGAGTTAGACCATTCTCCAATACAGGAAACAAAAATTCAAAGTGAATGAGTCCTGTAAAAGGAGTAAGCAATAATAGAACGATATAACCAAAAGCCAACATGATAATAAATATATGACATAAAAGGAACCAGACCCTTGGGCCAAACCACACCACATCGGCACAGACAAGTAACGCTATAAACGTAATAACCTCGGTAGGGGTTCTGTTCAGCAAAGTCAATGCGCCGAGCTCACCAATGTCCCTAACACTCCTGGAAGCTTCATAAGCAAAGTAACAGATGAACAAAAGCCCACCCAGACTACCAACCCACTTTCCCCAATAATGGCATAAAAGCTCGTACAAATCCCGGTGTGGATCAAGTTTATGCATGGATAAATACATGATTAGCAGTACGAAGCCTGCAAGTGCACCGATCAGCATGGCTAGCCATGCATCCTGCTTGGCTTCAGCTCCCAATAGGAATAACGTTGTACTGCCTACCTGAAACAAGGAAAAGGCGATAGCTAACCCGGATACCTTGGTGACGGTTTTATTCATACTGTTTAAGCCCCTTTATACAAATGGGTTAGGATTGAGTACCGATATGCTTCTGTAAGAGTCCAGGACGCTGAATCCGTGCATCCACTCGAATGTCGAGTTCTATCTTCTTAAACTCCTGATCCCAGTTTTTTTTCACCGTCTCCCACTCCCTTGGGAACCTCCGGTGAATTCGGTCAGCAAAACCAGTTGCGTCTACACCAAGTTCCTGAAGTTTAGTCCAGCCCTCATTTATCGTACTGGTCACTTCTTTTGCAATCTCTTCTTCCAAATCATGTATGATCTTCGTCTTGGAAATATCTTTAGTGCACGTTGTTTCATTTAAAGTTCCGTTAATTTTCACTCTAACCTGCATAGTGTAATGAGAACTCGTTTTTCTGGGTGTAAGTTTTACACCAGCAGAGTTTACTAATATAGAAGAGTACATTTCCCTACCAGGTTGTTGGCTGCATGGGAATGAAATTTCGGTGTTGTTAACCTTTTGAGACAGATAAGATACTCCCAGACTCTCTTCCTTGTCGAGAAACCCTTTGAACTTTCCGTTTTGGAATATCGCCAATTTAGTTAATGCCAGCTTGAGCGGGGCCGAGGTTTTTTTGAAGACATCCAGACTCTCTGCTTCCTTCTCATCCTGATAATCCCTTTCTCCGATTATCTCGGCGACAGGTACTCCAATGGATTTGGAATCCGAGTTCATGCTTAATACGAAATCATAAACCCTAACTTTCGGAAACACCGATAAAATATCGCTCTCTTTGTCGACCAATTCAGCCATGGCGGCGCCTTGAAGTTTATCAGGCGGCAATAATTTCTTTAATAGATCGGATGCTAGTCCGTCCGTTACAATCATATTTACCATCTCTCTCGCTTCCGAATTACGAAGATAAAAATCGATTAGACGGTCCATTCCCTTCTCAGCCGCTCTTTTACCGATAAATACAACACGATTATGTGCTACGTAAATTCGTCTTGATGTTTTTAAATTGCTGTACGCTAACGCCTGGTTATAGGTTTTGGACTTTACAGAGAATACATGGGATGCCGGTTGAGGAGACCCTCCGGTTCCTCCTCCGGTACCACTTGTAATGGCAGAGGGAACAATAATCTGATAGGACACCATCCACTGTCCGTCATCCATCATATCTACTCCTGTAGCTGCTGTTACCCACAGCTCATTCAGTTCGACTCGGTTCCAGCACCCCGCCAAAATGAATAGTATGATCAAGACCAAAATAAACCTGCCTAATTGGGACATATCGGTTCCTCCTTACGCCATAGGGTCTCGGCCGTGTTCCCCCGCTTGTTCTGCATATGATTCCTGTTTCGTTGCCTGCTTTACTGGATTGGAATCCCCAATCATTATAGGCCGCTTCTTCATCTTCCACCTAGGTACACGCACAAACAGGTCTTTCATATTGCTCGTATAGAAAGGTGCGAGCGGCATCATATAAGGAACGCCGAACGAATTCACAGATACTAATCGAACGAGTATGGGAATCAAGCCCGCCAAAACGCCGTATAACCCAAATAAACCTGCTAACAGCATGAGTCCAAACCTGAGCAAACGAACAGCCCCCGCCATATTGATTGCAGGTAGCACAAAGTTGCAAATGGCTGTGAATGATACCACAATGACCATAGCTGCGGAAACCAATCCCGCCTGTACAGCAGCTTGCCCAAGAACCAAAGCCCCAACAATAGAGATTGCAGGCCCTACGGCGCGCGGCATTCGTACACCTGCTTCGCGGATAACCTCGAAGGTCAGCTCCATTAACATCGCCTCAAGCAAGGCTGGCAATGGTGTATTTTCTCTCTGTGCAGCCAGAGTGATAAGCAGTGTTGTAGGCAGCATTTCCTGGTGAAACGTAGTTGTTGCAATGTAGAACGAAGGTAATAGCAATGCCAAGAAAAAGGATGACATCCGAACGATCCGCAGAAAAGATGCCAGATCATAACGCTGGTAGTAGTCCTCGCTGGAAGCTATAAATCGAAAAAAGGTTACGGGAGCAATCAGGGCAAATGGGGTCCCATCAACCAATATCGCTACTTGCCCTTCAAGTAAGCTGCCTGCTACAGTATCCGGGCGCTCGGTGTTAACCATGGTTGGAAAAGGTGTCCATACCCCATCTTGAATAAATTCCTCGATATATCCACTTTCGAGTATACTATCAGTGTTGATGGAGTCTAATCGTCTGGATATTTCCTTAACCACCTCTGGATTTGCAATGCCTCGAACATATGCTACCGATACCTTCGTCTGCGTGTATGATCCGATAATTCGAGAATCAAAGTGGAGTTCAGTTGATTTGATCCTCCTCCGGAGGAGCGTGATATTGGTGGAAATATCCTCTGTAAACCCCTCCTTAGGGCCGCGAACTACTGTCTGCGATGTTGGCTCCTCAACTGCTCTTTTAGCCCCTCCACTGATAGAAGCAGCAAAGGCCTTGGTGCTGCCTTCGACGAGGATAGCCACCTGTCCATAAAGAACGGCATGGATAAGCGATTGCTCATTGTCAAGACAAGTTATACCCCCAATAGGAATACGATCCATCAACCAACTTTCGACATTACGATCAGAGACATCTCCATTTCGAATACCTGCAGTGAGCTCCTCCAGCAGTGTCGTTAAAATTTGCTGATCAATCAGGCCTTGAAGAAAACCTACAGCGAGAACCGGATTGCCCTGCTTATCATTCAAACAACGAAGAATGAAATCCCCGCTATGCCCTATTTCCTGGTTTAGTACGGTCACATTTTCCTTAAGCGTGCCACTCAGCTCTTTGGATATTTTAGTCAATTTTTCGTCATTAACTGGTTCAGAGTTCATGCCATTTTTAGATCGTGAAGGCTGTTTAAACAGCCATTTTTTTAACTTGTCAACCATGCCATATAGTTCCCTTCTAGATATCAGTCAACTGTAATATGCTGCTATTCCACAGTTTATATGTACTGTTCTTGTCAAAAGATGGTCGCATACCAATCCATTGCAACTATGTTTATATTGTGGAGAGGTCCATTAGCTTAACGTCGCCGTTCAGTCTACAAGCTTTCAGCAGACAGCCGTAAGATGCCATCTATTAAGGAGCTGGAAGCGTACAGAGGACATAATAGTTAGGTTTATGGGGGCGGATAACTATACTACGGGATATCGTCATCTGGAGGGCTGGGATTACAATCAAAAGAACATCATGCTCGCAGGAGACGAGAAGGGGACTTTGGAGAGCATTAGGGCGAACGTAATTCAATAATTACAGACTTTGGGGGTATGTGGGTACTAATGGGAACTGTACCGGAACGCACTCGTAATGCGTAGGCCGGGGGTTCAATTCCCTTCACCAGCATCTTATAAAATTCAAGTGCAGCGCGGCTTCCAGGCTTTTTGGAGGTCGCGCTTTTTGTTGGAGCGAGCATTTTTCTAACGTTCCCTTATGGTGGATGAATACCGAAAGCGGGTTGCACCAATGGCTGCCAAGTGGAATGAATAGCGCAAAAGCAAAGTCAATACGGTACCGCCGAAAGATGGGGAGCCAGTAAACGGTCAGCAAGAAGAACAACAACATGACGACGGTGTCGCGATGAAGGAAAGATATGGATGCAGATAAGCATCGGCTTGAGCAGCGGCCAGATAAGGATTCCAAAGCTGGGCTAAAACACAAATATTAACTATGCATTAACGCCTAAGGGAAAATTGAATAGCATACACCGTAACGAAAAAGTTCCTGAGGGAGTGGGTAAAATGAAGAATGCAAATCAAAATAGACAAAGTGGGAAACGTGGGTTAGGAGGACCGACGTATCTACTAAATCCAAATCAAGTGGCCTCGTTTATAAATCAAACGGTTGACTTTACACTTAATAGTGGGCAAAGAGTTTGTAGAGTCTTTATACATTCTGTATCACCCGAGACTAACCCTCAAAACTCAACTTATGGAGACTTCACCTATCTAGTTTTCCAAAATGGGAAGTTCTATATGATATCAAATAATGCAGCTAACATCTCACAAATAGGATTGGCCGGTTCAATTTGTATGTAAAATAAAGTGAGCACTCTAAACGGAGTGCTTTTTCTTTTGCATTTATTCGACAGGATGTAAGCCATTTTGAGTGCTCTTTCCGTTACATGGGAATGCCGGAAGGAGTGCAGAAGAGAACAGAGAGAGGGCATGCACACGCTCTGACAGCCTATTAGCCACCCACCCGAATAGTGGAAACCAACCCCAATAACCTTTTGAACATTTACACTACCTCTTTCATAGTATACGGCAGTTGATAAAGAGAGGAGGCTACTGATGGAAATACCAATAACAGGTTTTGTTGTTCATTCCGGTGATTCCGGTTCTAACCATTCGCATAAGCTTTTTATTAGTTCGTGGGATGGTAGACCAGTTAATGTTCACGTACATCCTTTTAAAGGGAATACATCACTTGATGTGGGACACTACCATCATTACGCTGGGGTAACAGAACCAGCTCCAAGTGGTGTTCCGCATGTTCATAATTATTATGCAGAAACATCATTTAACGATCAACATACGCATTTAATTAGAGGAACTACAGGACCAGCTATTCCCTTGACTGGTGGCGGGCATTACCATCATTTTGAAGGGTATACAACAGTAAACGGTAGAATTCCTCATGCCCATAGGTACAGTGGAAATACTGGAGATGAGAAAGAATATCGATAGTAATCAATTAGAAAAACTCAACCCGCTACAAATAGTGGACTGATGGAGTTGGTGCTGACGCTCAGATAGCAATTTGGATGGGAGTTTCAATTTAGAAAGCACTAGAATTTTAACTGCAAGGACTTATTGATGAAATGAGTGTATATTTAGCTCCTGTAGTAGAGGCAGGTACGAACCAGCAAACAATTGTTGAAGTAATGCCCAAATATGGTGAAGCTGCGGCCGCTATACTGTAACGTCCCCCTGATTATCAGCGTATCCTCCGGCTGAATAGCGGCCCGCCACGCGTGGCATTTTTGCGGACTTCCGCTATTGCCGTGCCCCAGATGAACTTTAATTAAACCAAGCTATCAAACAAAGGAAGAAAGCTCCAACCTTTTCTGGTTCGGGGCTTTCTTTGTTTTGCCAAAGGTCACATCATATTATTAAATAAATTAAAATAATTGCATTTACATTCGTGGGGGTGGTGATTGTGTAACATGGCGAGAGAACGGAGTCCTGAGCGGGACAAGGCAAAACAGATGTGGCTAGAGAGTGACGGAGCGAAGTTAGCATTGGAGGAGCTTAAACATAAGCAGAGTAACTCCTCGCTAACCTTAACTGGTGGCGGGATATTTTCTTTCTATTTACCTGCATGCCCAGTCACAGTGTGTATTCACACATATATTAAGGTGACGACAAATAAAGGAGGGCTAAAGTTATGAGTGGATGCGCAGGTCCAGCTGTTTGCGGTGCGTGGACTTCTACAACAGCAATCTTGGTGCTCTATATCCTTTTGGTTATCATCCTTAAATCATGTTGGGTGTAACTTTTTGAAAAGATTGTATACATCCCGCATTCATCAAGTTTCTTCCGAGATTTGCCCGAAATTAAATTAGATAGAGAGCTCTGCTAACCTTATGGTTGGCAGAGCTTTTTAATTAAAGAAATTGCTTACGTTACGGAGAATTTTAGTTCGCCTGGGTTCGTAGGCGCCGTTTGTTGGTCCCTGTGTTTATGGAAAAGAACGGGGAACAGGGTAATAATTGAGAGAGGACAAGTTAGGGAATTATCTACGAGACAGACCCTATAATCCGAGGTCTAGGATACCCGTTACGGATTACTGCCGGTTAGTTTAACGGTGTACTTTACTTCCAAATTACAGGGCGATGGGCTATTTATTATTTAAGGCAGAACCAATATTGAATTCTATGTCACGCAGGTGACTGATATCTCTCATCGGTGGGCGTCCGAATAAGCGGGCGTATTCTCGGTTGAACTGGGAAGGACTTTCGTAACCGACGCGAAATCCTGCCGTAGCAGCATCGTAGCCTTCCTTGAGCATCAGCCGACGTGCGCTCTGCAATCGAATGATCTTTTGATACTGTAGTGGGCTCATACCCGTTACTCTTTTAAAATGCTTGTGAAAGGTTGTTGGGTTCATGTTCACTTTTTTTGCTAACTCTTCAATGACTAACTGTTCAGAATAGTCACGATTGATTACATGTATTGCATTTGAAATACCTTGTGCATAGCTTCCGATCACAACGAACTGCCTGAGGAGCGCTCCTTGCTCTCCCTCCAGCACACGATAAAATATCTCCCGGATGTAGAGTGGAGCTAGTATCTCGATATCCGTGGGTGAATCTAAAAGATTGACGAGGCGTAGAATCGCATCTAACAGAAAGGAAGTGGACGGATTAACCAAAATGCCCCTTCCTGTGTCTCCCTTTTTCTGTGAACTAGATTTCTTGCTTATATCTATAATGACATCAGGGCTAAGTGTTAATTGTAAACTTAGGTACGGCAACTGCGGAGAAGCATGAGTAATTTTCCCAATCACTGGTAGATGTACGGATGCGACCATATAACTGGACGAATCGCATATGAAGCTTTCCCCAACAAATGTGACGGTTTTAGAGCCTTGGGCAATTACGTAAAGAGAGGGCATGTTGAGGGTATGCGTCGGTTCCGTTTCCGCGGATGTGCGCCTGAAACAAAGCTCTGAAATCGCAGTTTGGTGTAAACCGTCCGTAGACGTATGCCGTGCAATTTGCTTAGCTAACTCCGTAATGAGTTGGTTCAAACTTATTCACCAATCCTTTTTCATTTAAGCTGATATGAATATTGTAACTCAAACTAGACAGGATTAGGCAAGGAACGCGTATGAATCGTCTACCTGCTTTATTTTGATATTTCTTATAATTCAAGGCGAAAGACAATTTCCAGATGAAAGAAGGATTCGACTATGAGATTAATCCAGAATACAACCTTGTCCGGAATCAAAGATAAAGTTGTTGTTATTACGGGTGCAAGCAGTGGGATTGGTGAAGCGACTACGCTTTTACTGGCTGAGCATGGGGCAAAAGTCGTACTTGGGGCACGACGACCTGATCGTCTTGAAGCTCTTGCGGCCCGTATCGCGGAGGCTGGGGGTGAAGTCGTGTATGCTAGCACAGACGTCAGACGGCGGGAGGACGTAAACAAGCTCATCCATTTGGCATGTGAGCGATTCGGCACGATTGACGTTCTCGTGAACAATGCCGGCGTGATGCCGATTTCCCCCCTTGATGACTTGCGTGTAGAGGATTGGGAGAACATGATCGACGTCAACATTAAAGGTGTTTTGTACGGCATCGCCGCAGCACTGCCTGTCTTTCGCAAGCTGGGTTCCGGACATTTCGTCAATATTGCTTCTACAGCGGGACATAAAACTGTACCAAACCAGTCCGTTTATTCCGCCACGAAATTCGCCGTCCGCGCCATCTCCGAGGGTTTGCGACAGGAAGCTGGTGATAAGGTGCGGGTAACGATCATTTCACCCGGTTTGGTTCGGACGAATTTCGCTGAAGGTGTGACGAATCTGGAGGTGAGGACCCGGCTCGAAGAGTCTCGTGACCAGTTCGCAATGCCACCGGAGGCGATTGCCCGTGCCATTGCGTACGCGATCGAGCAGCCGGTTGACGTTGATGTGAACGAGATCGTAATTCGCCCCACATCTCAAGTGTAAGGTATAAGGGGGATGATAAGTAAGCCAAACGAGCAAATGTACTCGTTGAGGCTTGCTTTTTTTTGCCCCTATAGGAGCTGAGCAACCCACATTAAGAACCGGCTGAATGGCTTTTATTTATTTTTAAAAAGGCATTGAAATCTTTGTAACCCTTAGTTATAATACAAGACATAACAAATTAAAGCGCTTACATGAGAGGGGGTGAAGCAAATGAAGATTGCGGGAATGAATATTACGTATAGGCATTTTCCTTTCGAGCACTTCCTAGATCACGTGACTGAACTCGGGATCGAGCACATCGAGTTGTGGGCGGGCGAGCCTCATTTATACGTCTATCGGAATGTTCTTGGCAACTTGAGGCACATAAGGCAGCAACTGAAATCCCGAGACATGAAGGTCGTCTGTTATACGCCGGAACAGTGTGTCTATCCCTTCAATATTGCTGCTTCCGATTCCCAACTGCGGCAGAAGAGTATCGTATACTTCATAGATAATCTGTACGCGGCTCTGGAGCTGGAGACCAACATGATGCTTGTGACTTCAGGAATAGGGGACTTCGCTGTATCGCAATTGGAATCATGGAAATATGCAAGCGACTCCATCTATCAGATATCCAGGGTGGCGGAGAAGGAAGGGGTGACTTTAGCGTTGGAGCCTCTGACCCGATTCGAATCGAATCTAATTATCGATGCTAAGGGAATCAAGAGGATGCTGGAGGAGATTCGTTCCCCCTCATTAAAAGGGATGATCGATACCGTAGCGATGCAGCTCGCTAACGAGACACCCGAAGATTATTTCTCCCTACTTGCGGAGATGGTTCATTTCCACCTGATTGACGGTGACGGCTTGTCTGATGCGCATCTTGCTCTGGATGATGGGGTGCTGAATTGGCGGGAATATCTAACCAGTCTTCAGAGCCATCATTACGAGGGAGCTTGTACACTAGAGATTATGGGGTTCAATTATTATCAGAATCCACAGGAAGTACTTAGGGAATCAGTCAGGAAAATAAGGGGAATGGAAGTCTTATCACCTTGATTTGGAGGAACTCGTTATGAGTAATGACTCTCTTACACGAAAACTGGGCTTTTGGTCGGCCCTAGCCATCGCTGTTGGAACTACGGTAGGTTCCGGAATCTTCGTCTCTTCCGGTGATGTCGCAAAAGCTGCGGGTATGCCTTCGATCTCAATTCTAGCCTGGATTATTGGTGGAGTTATTGCGATTCCTCAGGTCATGGTGCTGGCTGAGTTGGCGACTGCCTACCCGCAAAATGGAAGCGGTTACGTATACTTGAATAAAGCAGGATGGAGGCCTTTGGCTTTTCTATACGGATGGGCAACCTTCTGGGCCCTCGATCCTCCGTCCATTTCAATTATGGCTCTGGCCATTGTTGCATACCTGGCGAGCTTCTTCCCTTTCTTCGTTGGAATTGCCGGTAAACTGCTAGGAGTAGCGATCATTCTGATCATCACGTCCATCCATTACCGTAGTGTTAAGGCAGGCGGTAGTTTTCAGGTCATTATTACGGCTATCAAAATCATCCCTTTCCTGATTGTCATTGTGCTGGGCCTCATGTATATGAACTTTGACAACTTTGCTTACACGCCCGTCGCAGGAGCGACAAGTTCAAGCTTAATTGGTGGCGTATCTGCCACGACGTGGGCTTACACGGGAATGGCCGCCATTTGTTTTATGGCTGGAGAATTCAAAAATCCAGGGAAAGTTCTCCCTCGGGCCTTAATTAGTTCGGTACTGATTGTATTGGGTTTATATACGCTGCTTGCGGTATGTGTCACCGGCCTAATGCCGTTCGATAAACTGATGGGTTCCAGCTCCGCTGTGTCCGACGCCGTCAAGTACATCCCCGGATTATCCGGCATGGCCTCATCTTTTGTAGCTGTTACCGCGATTATTGTTATCCTGGGTTCCTTGAGTTCTTGCATTATGTTTCAGCCTCGCCTGGAGTATGCCATGGCGAAGGATGGGCTGTTCTTTCAGCGTTTTGCGAAAGTTCATCCCAAATTCGAAACACCAAGCTTTTCGATTATTGCTCAGGTTACGTTGGCCTGTATTCTTGTGTTCTTCAGCAATTTAACCGAACTGCTGGGTTATTTCACGCTGATTCAGCTGGTCATTAACATTCTGGACTTTGCCGCGGTCTATAAATGCCGTAAGAGAGAGGATTATAACCCGATTTACCGCATGCCAATGTGGAGAGTAACTACTATCCTGGCTATCCTTGGGGCAGGATGGCTGGCTTGGGGAACCTTTACGTGGGCTCCAGTGCAGGGCATGATTGCCGCGGCGATAGTCATCGCAACGGGGTTGCCTGTGTATTACTACTGGGAGAAGAAGTATGGATCTAAAAGCAGTCATGACAGTAGTAATATAGTGACTTAGTCCGGATGAACTGAAGGGGGGCCGATGCTGACTCGCTGATTTCCTTCAGATTTAACAAAAATAGTTGTTTTAATTGTATTGTCTGATTATGATACTATATATAATAAATAAAAATGGATGATATTGGAGAGGAACCGATCCAGTATAGGGAGGGAACGTAAATGTTGAATTTTGACGAACAGTTATTCCTTAAGCTTGTGGAACAAGAGGGCCTGGCCTTTAGAGGACAAATTGAAGAGATTGTAGACGGGATTGCCAAGAAAGGGTACAGCAATATTTTTCTGATTGGTGCGGGTGGCACAATTGCGATGATGTATCCTTATGAGTATATTCTGAAATCAAACTCGACCATCGATGTGCATGCGGCGATTGCTGCTGAGTTTATGGTGATGAACAACAGACATTTCAGTAAGGATTCCGTATGTATTTTTACATCTGTGTCGGGAACCACGCAGGAGACCGTTGCGGCAGCCGAGTTCTGTAAGGAACGGGGAGCGACTACGATTGCACTTGTGGCAGAAAGGGATACTCCATTAACCAAAATTGTAGATCACTGTATCACAACCGGCTCGGAGAAACATTCCTTTGATACATTCTTCATGCTCCTGTACATGGTTGTGTTCCGGTTCATGTATAACAACAATGAGTTCCCTCAATATGAACAGTTCACGAAGGAAGTTGCCTTATTGCCGCGTGCGATTCTGGACGCAGTCAAAACCTTTGACCCTAAAGCGGAAGCTTTTGCAAAAGAACATAAAGATACTGACTATCATATGATGGTTGGCTCCGGCAACCTGTGGGGGAACACGTACTCCTACGCGATGTGTATCCTGGAAGAAATGCAGTGGATTCATGCGAAGTCGATTCATGCGGCGGAATTCTTCCATGGCACGCTTGAGCTTGTGGTTGAAGATACCAGTGTTATTCTGCTGAAAGGCGAAGATGAGACAAGACCACTGATGGATCGGGTGGAAAGATTCGCTGAGAAGATTACGAAGAAGCTGACCATTATTGATACCAAAGACTTTGCCATGGAAGGCATTAGCGAGGAGTTCAGAAAGCATTTTGCCGTAAGTATCAACTGGTCTGTACTAAGCCGTATCAGCGCCTATCTGGAGCGTGAGAGAAATCATCCATTAACACTTAGAAGATACTATCGCCAAATGGAATATTAAGATACGCAGTCTTTAGTTCATTCTATATTGATGCATTTGATTTGAGCACTACTTCGTAGTGCTCATTCTTTAATAGCAGGGAAGGCGGGAGCAAGATGAGAATCATTACAGTCGGGGATAACTGCATGGATGTCTATCAAGCAAGCGGCAAAGCCTATCCTGGAGGCAATCCGGTGAATGTGGCCGTCTATTTAACTGAAATGGGTGCAAAGACGGCCTATCTGGGCTGGGTGGGCACCGACATTTATGGGGAGATCATGATCCAGGCTATTCAGGACAAGGGTGTGGATACTTCCCGAATTTTAAAAAAGGACGGAAAAACAGCGGTAACCTACGTGGAGATGGTGGAGAATGACCGGAGGCTCGGCGAATACGACGAGGGAGTTATGGCACAGTTTTTCCTTACAGCAGAAGAGATCGATTTTGCTGGCCATTATCAGCTTGTCCACTCAGGGATATGGGGCCATGCCGATCCGTACTTTCCTCTCTTTAAGGAAAAGGGCCTGATCACTTCCTTTGATTTCTCGGATCAGTTGCAGGATGATCAGGTACAGACATTAACGCCCTACGTAGACTATCCATTCTTTTCGTACACTCAGGATGATGACTATATCCGCCAACTTTTGGTAAAGGTCAAGCAAAGAGGAGCGCAGATTGCTGTGGCTACCTTGGGGGAGAATGGTTCGCTTGCTTACGATGGGGAACAATTCTTTCCACACGGCGTGGGTAAGGTGAACGTCGTGGATACGATGGGAGCTGGCGATTCTTTCATTGCCGGGTTCCTTTACGGTAGAATGAAAGGGTTTTCAACAGAGAACTGCTTGGAGCTTGGGACAATTACAGCTGGGAAGACGATAGGTTATTTCGGTGCATGGTGACTGGAGATGATCATCAATGTATAATACTTATTATAATCATTGATGGATAAGGATGAATTTACCATGAATTTGAATCCTTCAACCCCCCAGCCGCTGTACATGCAGATCAGGCAAATGTTGAAGAACGATATCCAGGACGGACGGTACAAACCGGATGAACAGATTCCAACCGAAGCAGAACTCTGTGATACTTATAGTGTAAGCCGAATCACTATACGGAAAGCAATTGAGGAGCTTGTACGGGAAGGAACCCTGACGCGAATTCCTCGTAGAGGCACCTTTGTGGCCTCCAACAAATTTCATAATGAACTGTTATCCGTAAGCGGTTTCTCGGAGTTCAGCCACCAGCTGGGCATGATTCCAAACTCACGGATATTAAGAAGCGAAGTAATCCCGGCATCTGAAGAGGTGGCTGGACATCTTCTTATTGAAGAAGGCAGCCCTGTGTTGGAGCTTGAACGCTTGATGTATGTAGATGACCGCCCGCTTTTTTATGATATAGCCCATTATTCGCTGACCCGGTTTCCGGATTTGGAAAAAAAGATCGCAATGAAAGAATCGACTTACAAGATTCTGGCGGAGGATTATAACACCGAGATCGTGAGCAATGACAAGATCATTGATGTGATCGGTGCGACTAAAGATTATGCGAAATTTCTGGAATGTGATATCGGGGCGAACTTATTCCGGATATTGAAAATTGCTTTTGATGCAAACGATGAGCCTGTTCATCTCTCTACATTTATGTGTGAGACGAATCGGGTCAACCTGACGGTCCACCGGGCAAAATAGGTTATGCCCATCAGCATGGCTTATTTTCCAAAAAGGATTTAGCTTCGAAACGATTATACGGGTACTCCAGGACGTAGCTTTATTCATCAGAATTGCTTCTTTTACTTGGACCATGGAGTCATAGGCTCTGCTGGCTTACCACCGGCAGGCCTTTTTTGTGTGTTGAAATACGAAATCAAGTTTTTGTAAGATGATTGCAGGGGTGGTATAGAATTAGATATTTCAACCATAATAAGACAGCCTGTTTAATCCAAACGTAAGAGGAGCAGAAGAATGTGAAAAATAAATGGTTACTGGCATTGTCGTTAACCTTGGCGCTCGTTTTTAGCATGAATCCACTAGTTGTCGTGCAAGCGAAGGCGGGGGAGGATAAGGGGAACATTTGCCTAAGTCCCAAAATGGTGCAACTGAAAGTCGATATGCAGAAGGTATGGATCGATCATACGATATGGACGAGAAGCTATATTGTCAGCGCCATATCTAATCGTCCAGACCAAAAGGATGTATTGGACCGACTTTTACGGAACCAACAGGATATAGGCAACGTGATTAAGCCTTATTATGGGGAAGCTGCTGGGAATAAGCTGGCTGATCTTCTGAGAGAGCATATTTTGATCGCAGGGAAAATCGTAGCGGCTGCCAAAGCGGGCAATCAGGCGGACGTGAAAAAGCTAGAGGCGGATTGGCATACAAACGCCGACGATATTGCTAAATTTTTAAGTGAAGCGAATCCGAACTGGCAGTTCAAAACGCTACAAGATATGCTGTATACGCACCTTCAGTTGATTACGGAAATAGTCCTTAACTGTATCAAAGGAGACTGGAAAGCAGATATTGCCGCAACCGATAAAAATGAGATCCATATGATTCATTTAGCGGATATCCTGACAGAAGGCATTGTCAAACAGTTTCCAGAAAAATTTTAAGCGAGTGGTGCAGTCGCCGCAAAGCAGATTAGCTTTTTATAATCACCCCAAAGGTGGCTATGAAAAGCTTTTTTCATGTTATGAGATAGACATTACCTGACAGCTAGCGTTTCTTTGGAAAAGCATAATAATTAATGACTTTTAATTAGAGTATGAACAAGGGTACACTAAAAATATGGATCTTAATCCAAATCAAGTTGGAAGGCAAGTGTAGGTTTATTGAAAATAGGCGGTTTACAAATCTTTTGCCTAAAAGGTATATTGTACGTAAAGCAATTTAAGCGTGACTTAGATATGAGTAGATGAAAAAAGGACTTCAATGGCATATTAGCCGATATGAAGTCCTTCATAAAGTTTATTTGGTTGAATACTCACTTACTTCGAATGTGAGAATTTTGTTGAAGATTACGTAGTCTTTGCGATTGCTGAACGGGCCTTTGTTATTATTATGTTTATCGATGGCAAAGAATGAAGCACCTCTGCCCGCATCTTTAGCGTCATACCAAGCGATGAAGGCATTCAATTCTTTTTTACTCAGATCGAATTCTTTATCAAATCCATTGTCCATCGTTACAGTTAGAATGGCGCGGTCACCAGTTGGTTGTGAGGAACCATCTGTATCCGACGGATCTGGCGTTGTGGATGACCCAGGTGTTGTAGATGAACCAGGCGCCGTAGATGGATCAGGTGTTGTAGATGGATCGGGTTTTGTAGATGGATCCGGTGTTGTGGACGGATTAGGTGTTGTTGATGTACTTGATTCTTGGTAAGGCAAAAATCCTTCGGGAATTGGATATTTAAAATCACTTGCCCCAAAATTAGCAGTATAAGTAGCAGGTTGATCTTGAGGGTTTCTTATATAAGGATATACAGTCTTACCTAGTGAAGAAGGAGTATATTTCGAGACCCCTTGTGAGATACCATTTTTATAAAAGGTTAGTGTGTCATTTTCTAGATTTAAAGCAACAGATATAACATCATTTACTGTATACACATTCCCGTAACTATAACTTCCAGCTTTAATAGAGTCATTTGTAGGCCCATAATTTACTCCGTTATACCCTTCATACCTAATTGGTGGTTTGCCTGGACCGAATAATCCAACTTCACCATATCCACCATCAAGCTTTATCTCCCAATACCATTTCCCTGAGCTTTTACCTACATTAGCAATATCGGTTTGGTTCCATTCAGTTATGGTTTTTGTTAGAGATCCATCGGACCAAGTCACATTTGTAGTCTCAGCTTTTGTAACAGTGGGGAACAATGAGAACACCGAAGCTCCAATAAGAAGAGCTAACACTATTGTTCCTAGTTTTTTATAAAGATTTTTCATGACTTCCTCCTAAAATTATGTAATAACAAGTGAATTATAGAACTTGAGTGGGATAATTGTCCAAACATTAAATGATATATATTCAAATATGAGTTATATTATGGAATTTAATTTTTCGTGAGGATCATGGGGGAATAGTAGAGGAGATTAAGCCAGAATCGGCCAAGATAGCAGGTAAAATTTTTATGAGAGACCAGCTTGAGTTTCGGGTAGACTTGGTAGCGGAAGAAAACCCTGAATGATTTAATAACTCCGGCTCAATTTCGGAATTGGATTCGTATGAGACGTTGAACTTCGATATTCATAATGACCTGTCATATCCCATATGACTAAGTAAGTGCTTTTTTGCTCATTTAGAGGAGGGATATCATTGGATGCATTTGTTTCACGCTCATTAGATGAAATACGTTTTTGGTCCAGGATTATGAAGGAGCATTCCTTTTTTCTGGGGTTAGGCTTTAGAGCGGAAGATACTCAACTTAAAACAGAAGCCAATCGGTTTTACGCTATCTTTGAGGATATTGAGAAAAGATCGTATGAATTTAATATCAATACAGATCCTTATACAATCAAAGGGTTTAATACGGAAGTACAGAATGCGGCGACAAATATTTGGGCATTTAAGAGAATGGTATTGGGGCTTATATTACAATGCAAACTTCCTGGACAAACCAATTTCCCCCTGCTGGTAGATCATGTAAGCCGGGAAGCGAATTATTTCAGAAATCGTTTAGGGGAACTCAATTCAGGAACGCTTGAACCATTACCTGATGCTATTATTGATGAAAATATTTTTTTCTTAAAGATCATGGCCGATCACGCAAAATTCATAGGCCATTTGCTGGATCCATCCGAACGCAAACTGGTTGAACAAGCTAGGGAGTTTAGTAATGACTTTGATACACTGATGTTTCAGGCGATTGATTTAAGTTATATGCGTCCACAGTCGCAGACCGTTCCACTTCTGAGTCAATTTGTGGATGAAAACCGTATCTCTGTTAAGTCCTTGCGAGATTTTAAGAAAACAGCGCGTGATTTGATTGACGAGTGCCGAATAAAAAGCATTATCCATCCTCTATTAGCTGATCATGTATTTCGTGAAGCTGAGCGCTTCCTCTTTATTCTCGAAATGTTTGATCAGTCCTTATCCGGCGTTAAGGTGAATAAGAAAGAAATCATGCACTGAGATTCCCAGCAAAACGAATATAGTTTCTGTAAAATGTGCATTGGAAATAAAGTTTTAGATTGAGCAAAAATTCAAACAGCGGCAGAACAAGACTTAAAAAGTAAAGTCTTAGACTGTCGCTGTTGTCATTCAACTAACGCATTCTAATAGGTTGTCATAACTTTTCTTTTCCATTAACTTTCGAGACCAATATTCACTAAACTTAGATATCCTCTGATGGATTGATAATCGCCAGAACCTGATGGTCCTCCCACTTTCCATTAATTTTTACGTTGCTTCGAGAAATGCCTTCTTTGTGAAAGCCAGCCTTCTCAAGCACACGGATGGACCCTGGATTCCGAGGAGAGGCTTCTCCGACGATCCGATGAAATTTTAGTTCATCGAAAGCGTAGCGAACCACCTGCTTCACCGCCTCCGTCATATAACCCTTGCCGTTATAGGCTTGGTCTAGGCTGTATCCGATCATACAGCTCTGAAGTGGTCCCCTTACTACAAAAGATAGACCTATGCTGCCTATAATCTGATTGTCTTCCTTGTGGCACACTACGAAGGAATATTTCCGATCCTCTACCATGTCAGCCTTACTCTTAATAATCGTTTGGAGCTGGTGCTCCTCCGTATAGTGCTCTTCTTGGTGGTTTGGCGAAAACGTATCAAAGAATTCCCGATTGCGTTTGTACATTGCTGTCAATTCTGTGACGTCCACTTCTTCTGGGAACCGGACGTATACTTGCTGCTCCGACATCTGTATCCTCCTTCCATACGATAATACTGAGAGAATTATATCATAGGGTGAAGATGTAGAATTGATTGGATGAGTGGTGTATGCCAGGTAGCATTTCTCAAGATTTCAACTAAAAATATATAGCGAAATGATCATATTGGATATAGTATTTTCTAAAAAAGGGAGGTTAGGAATTATGAATAATGCTTACGAAGTGCTCGAAGAGCGAATATTCGAATGGGAAACTTCTAATGATGAAATATAGCGATTTATATCGTAGGGTCCCGGGCAAGAGAATAAGCCCTTTGATGAGTTTTCTGACTCGATAAGACGGGAAATGGCAACCACATCATCCCTCAAACCACAATAATCCCAGATACTCCTCCGATATCTGAAGAGGCTTATCTACAGGTTGTTAATATAAGAGTATAAATATGCGTATCCGGATGAATTGTTTTCCCATATTCAAACCTAGGGGGGCAACATGATAAGCATAGATAAGAAGTCGGACACCCTCATTGTCGTGCTGCATGAGATTTATGGAATTAACCAGCATATACAAAATTATTGCAGCTTATTATCGGATGAGAATTACGACGTCATTTGTCCAAATTTAATAGGCAAAGAAACGCCTTTTAACTATTCGCAAGAGGAAGCTGCCTATGCCCATTTCATAAAAAATATAGGATTCGAACGTGCTTCTTATCATATTGAAAGTTTATTGTTAAGTATTCAAGCTCGCTATAAAAAGGTATTTATCGTCGGGTTTAGCATCGGGGCAACGATTGCCTGGCTGTGTAGCAAAGAAAAATATGTTGATGGAATCGTAGGATACTACGGCTCTCGTATTCGAAATTATTTGGAAATAACTCCACATTGTCCAACACTACTTTTTTTCCCACAGGAAGAAATATCATTTAATGTGGATGAGCTCATTTCAGCTTTAGACAACCATAATATCCGGGTACATAAATTCAGCGGACAGCACGGATTCAGTGATCCGTACTCTCCCCGATATCACGTACATTCAGCTCAGCAATCATTTATCGAAATGGTAGAGTTCTTCAGGAAGACTGATCAATAAAAGCAGTCGTTTGCTTCCAGCCCACACCTTTTTCACTGTTCTAGGGAAACGCACAGTCATAATGTGCGGATTAGTCATATGTATATACATCATTGACTATGAAAAGGAGATGTATGTGGCTGTGGCTACCTTTTATCAAGCTTTCAAGCTGAAGAGTCGGATATGGCGAACGATGCTCAAACGGAACGGAGTAACAGGGATTGGAGTAGGTTATGCTGATCCCAATAGACCGGCAAAGGGCGCGGCGATTGTGGTATACACCTTGAGAAATCTTTCGGCTGTGACGCAAACCAAATTGCAGGCAGTAACTCATAATATAAGTCAGGCTTCTGCGGTACCTATCCGAATTTTAGGTGTGGGTTCTTTCAAAAGGGAAGCGGCGACTCCTACCCAAACGAACCCACGCCAAAGATGGCGCCCCGTGCCCGGTGCGGTCAGTGTAGGAACAACGGTTCCCACCACTGCAGGAGGAACCGGAGGACTCATTGTTATTAAGAATAATACTTTGTTTATTTTGAGTAATGCCCATGTCCTAGTCCCGACGAATACAAATCAATTTCACAATACCATTCAGCCTTCTCCGGCAGATGGCGGCAGAACGGCGGATCAGATCGGGAGAGCTTTTCAATTTGTCCCGCTTACTACGACAGGTGTTAACTTTCAGGACTCTGCCATAGCTATTGCCAATTCAAATAGTCTGCTTAATCCGAGGTATCTGATTAACCAAAGTGGTGGTCTTATTACCGTGCCTGGGCACTTATTAAGTTATCGTCTGGGGATGACGTTTAAAAGAATGGCTAAAACAAACGGCTTCGCCAGAGGAGTCGTGGAGGCGATTGGCGTGGAACAAAGAGTGAGGGGCGATTCGGGAATCGAGATTTTCCGTGATCAAACCGTCATTCGTTTTACCCAGGGACGAACTGGACCTGGAGATTCGGGTTCCGTATGGCTGAATGACAGTAACGATCGGCTGAACAATTATGCAGCCGCAGTTCATTTTGCCGGATCTACTGATGGAATGCGTTCTGTATCTTTCCCAATTGAACGGGCGATGAGAACCTATGGAACCTTGGTTGCCATTCCGGCTGCTGCTGGAGGATATAAAGCAGGTGTGGCAAAAGGAAAGGCTCCAAAAAACAATTATGCCTATGTCCGGCCATTGACGAGAAAACAAAGGTCCTTGTCTCCAGTCATAACATTCAATGCGGGACAAGAAAAGCATTAGAACTATGATTACTTAGCCGATCTCTATCGAAAATACCTCTTTAAAACCTCTTTTACCCTCGGCTGTAATGCGTATCGCTCGGGTTGTGGGCAGATGCTCGACCCAATGTAATTCGAATAATCTGTCTAGAAGAGCACTTCCTAAAGCACCGGCAAGATGATGGCGTCGTTCACTCCAATCCAGGCATTTATGTGAGAAGGAGCGACGCTTTTGTCTTGTGTTCTTGAGGTTGATCTGAAAGTCAGCAAAGAAAATCTCTCCTTGTTGGGTGATATGAAGTCCGTCCTGATCCTCGGAAAGAATCCCCTTTTGCATGAAAAAACTCATGAGCTGTACGCCTAAATGACCCGCAACATGGTCGTAGCAAGTTCTTGCCAACCGTATGGCCTCGTTTTCGGAGGCTTGCTTGAATGACTTGATTGGAACAGGTGGAGCTATGGACAAAAGTGACTCCATCACCTGGGCAACCTCGGGGTCTTGAATGCCATAGTAACGGTGCCGCCCTTGTTTTTCTACAGTAATGACTTGTGCTTCGGTCATTTTAGCCAGATGGAAACTGGCGGTTTGCGGTTTGATGCCTGCCATATGGGCCAGTTCACTTGCCGTGTGGAATCTGCCGTCTAATAGAGCGGTGAGAATGGCTGCACGGGAAGGCTCGCTGACAAGAGAAGCAATCATGGCTACATTCGATTGGGTGCTCATGGCACGGTTATCCCCCTTTGTAATCCATACTTCGATGAAGGTTGAAATGTTTACATTTTACAATAAGGAGGCAGATCTGAACAGAAGGAGAATAAAACATGGACCCAATGAATCCAATAAATCAGATGAATCGTACCCCAAGCATAAAAACGATAAACCCTAGCATTTTATATTACGGAACCCCTGTGATTTTACTCAACACGCTGAATGAGGATGGAACGACCAATATTAGCCCTATTTCCTCCTCGTGGGCATTAGGAGATTGTGTGGTGTTAGGTATTGGAACAGGTGGCAAAGCATTAGAAAATATGGAGCGTCATCCCGAATGTGTAATCAATGTTCCTGGGCCTTCCATGTGGGAAAATGTAGAGCGTTTGGCTCCTTTTACAGGCAAGAATCCCGTTCCAGCGGAAAAAGAGAAAAATGGATTTTCATATCAAAAAGATAAGTATGAGATCAGCGGACTGGCTGCGATTGAATCGAATAGAGTCAAGCCCACCCGAATCAGGGAGTGCCCTATTCAAATTGAAGCCAAGGTGAAGGAGATGCGGATTCCTGACCATTCTCCTTATTTTGCGATCGTCGAAACCCAAGCCATACAGGTGCATGTTCATCAGGATATCATCCTCGGAGAGAATCATATTGATCCAGCAAAGTGGAGTCCGCTCATCTATAATTTCCGCCATTATTTTGGTCTGGGTGAGCATTTGGGCAAAACCTTCCGATCCGAAACTTGATGTTTCAATAAAACAATAATATCATACCTGAATAATGAGAATTATCTTCCCAAATCGTTCTTTTTGTGCGAGAATAGTTGAAAAATCATCCAAGACTACGCATACAGGAAGAGACGATTCATACAGCACGTATAACAAGGGAGGCAATAATCATGTCAGAAGAACGCAAGCTGTCATTCGAAACCCTCGCTGTCCATGCCGGACAAGAGATTGATCCTAATACCTTTGCCCGCGCCGTTCCGTTGTACCAGACCACTTCATATGGATTTCGGGATGCCGAGCATGCGGCTGATTTGTTCTCGCTGAAAGAATTCGGCAACATTTATACGCGTCTGATGAATCCGACTACGGATGTATTCGAGCAACGAATTGCCGCACTGGAAGGCGGAGCTGGCGCGTTGGCCACAGCTTCGGGAATGGCGGCGATTTCCTTCTCCATTCTGAACATTGCCGGAGCTGGAGATGAAATTGTATCGGCCTCCAGTCTGTATGGCGGTACATATAATCTGTTTTCTACTACACTGCCGAAATTGGGTATTAAGGTGCATTTTGTCGATTCGGATGATCCGGAGAATTTCCGCCAAGCCATCACGGATAAAACGAAGGCCATATTTGCCGAAACGATTGGCAATCCACAGGGCAATGTGCTAGATGTGGAAGCTGTAGCGGCGATTGCACACGAATATGGTATTCCGCTGATTGTGGACAACACGTTCCCAAGCCCCTATTTATTACGCCCTATCGAACATGGAGCGGACATTGTTGTGCATTCGGCAACCAAGTTTATTGGCGGACACGGTACGTCTCTTGGCGGGGTAATCGTGGACAGTGGCAAGTTTGACTGGAAAGCGAGTGGTCGTTTCCCCGGACTGACTGAGCCGGACCCAAGCTACCATGGAGTTGTATACACCGAGGCGGTGGGACCTATCGCGTACATTATCAAGGCACGGGTGCAATTGCTGCGTGACTTGGGAGCAGCCATTTCTCCGTTCAATTCATGGCTACTGCTTCAAGGCTTGGAAACATTGCATCTGCGGCTGGAAAGACATAGTCAGAATGCCCTGAAAGTAGCGCAATACCTCGAAAGTCACAAGGATGTGGAGTGGGTCAGCTACTCTGGATTGCCGAGCCATCCATCCTATGAGTTGGCCCAAAAATATTTGCCAAAAGGACAAGGGGCAATCTTGACCTTTGGTATCAAAGGCGGGAGTCAGGCGGGAAGCAAGCTGATTGCGAATGTAAAGCTGTTTTCTCATCTGGCGAATGTGGGCGATTCCAAGTCTTTGATTATTCATCCGGCAAGCACAACCCATCAGCAGCTGAGCGCAGAAGAACAGGTGGCTGCTGGAGTCAAACCGGAGCTGTTACGTTTATCTGTCGGGACCGAAGCGATAGACGATATTTTGTATGATCTGGAGCAGGCAATCGCGGCCAGTCAACAGTAATAAACAGTAGTTGGCGGCTAGTTAGCCCAGTGAGATAGGGCATTTTTGCAGCAGTCGCAAGTGATTTGTGATTCCAATCGGGTTTTGTTTAGGGTTTGAGCAGGCGGGGGTAACCTCTGCCTTTTTTGTTTGTTGACATCATACCCCCATAGGTATATATTATACCCCATAGGGTATATGAGGAGGGGAAGAAATGGGTAAGAGGATAGTTATTATTGGCGGGGTAGCAGGTGGAGCTTCTGCTGCGGCGAGATTGCGTAGATGGAATGAGGAAGACGAGATTATTCTGTTTGAACGCGGTGAGCATGTTTCTTTTGCAAACTGTGGTCTTCCCTACTATATTGGGGGGACAATTCAGGCACGGGAGAAGCTGTTTCTCCAGACGCCTCAAGGCATTAGAGACCGATTTAATATAGATGTTCGGGTGCTGAAAGAAGTAATACAAATAGACCGCGAGCATAAGCTTGTCCGTTACCGCGATATGATCACAGGAGAGATGGATGAGCAGGCGTACGATATTGTGGTATTGTCGCCGGGAGCCAAACCGATGATACCAGACATTCCCGGACTACATGAAGCTACAAATGTATTTACGTTAAGAAACATTCATGACACCGACCTTATTAAGGCATATGTAGATGAAAGGCAACCCAAGCATGCCACGATAATTGGTGCTGGATTTGTTGGGCTGGAGATGGCTGAAAATTTGCGGGAGCGTGGACTTGCAGTAACCGTTATGGATAAAGGACAACAAGTGTTGAATCCGCTTGACCCTGAAATGGCCAAACTGGTGGAACAGCATATGCAGCTGAACGGGGTGGAGGTGCGTTTAGAGGAAGGAGTCGCAGCTTTTGAAGAACAGGGTACACGGTTACGTTTGACCTCTGAGGAGACGCTTCAGACGGATATGGTTATTTTGGCGATTGGCGTGGTACCTGAAAATGAGTTGGCCAAGCAATGCGGATTGGAACTAGGTTTTCGCGGCGCTATTCAGGTGAATGCACAGCTGCAAACCAGTGATCCGTCCATTTATGCGGTAGGTGATGCCATCCAGGTCAAAGACCGCAATCATGGGTTTGTAACGATGGTATCGCTGGCCTGGGGAGCCAATCGGCAGGGGCGTTTGGCAGCGGATCATATTAATGGTCAGCCGATTTCCTATGATGGTGCGCTCGGAACATCCGTAATTAAGACATTTGCATTGACCGCAGCTTCTACAGGTAACAATGAAAAAACATTGCAGCGGCTGGCTGTTCCTTATCAGACTATTCATATTCATCCTGGTTCACATGCCGGTTATTATCCTGGCGCGTCACCCATTTCTATGAAGCTGCTCTTTCATCCGAAGACCGGGATGATCTACGGAGCGCAGGCTGTTGGGGCTGACGGAGCCGACAAAAGGATTGATGTTATTGCGACGGCGATTCGCGGCCATTTAACCGTCCGTGAGCTGGCAGATATCGAGCTTGCTTATGCACCTCCTTATTCTTCAGCTAAAGATCCAGTGAATATGGCGGGTTACGTAGCTTCGAACATCATGGATGGGCTGGTCCAGACGATACAGTGGCATGAAGTTGACGATTTTCACCGCAATGGTGGTCTTGTTATTGATGTCCGGGATGCGATGGAGCTACAGGGAGGAGCGATTCCAGGTTCTATTCATATTCCACTGGCCGAGATCAGAGAGCGGATGTCGGAAATTCCTCGTGATCTGGAGATCGCGGTATCCTGCCAAGTCGGGTTGCGCGGCTATCTAGCGGCCAGAATTCTGACCCAATTCGGATATCGGGTGAGGAACGTTGATGGCGGCTACAAGACGTACTCAGTTATGGCTAAACGTGATCATCTTTTAAAATAGTTCATCACCCATCCAATTTGATTAAGATGATCCGTTACTTCGCCGTGCAGCGCACCAAAGAAGGTATCTTGTAGCTCTACAGTGATGGTGCCTTTTTCGGATAGTACATGGTAAGCCTGTTTAAGCTCCTCCTCACTCTCACAGTCGAGAATGATTTGGACATGCTGTGCTTTCAGTGGTTTACCGTAGGAATCGGAAAAATGGATATGGCTGCTGCCCAGGTGCAGTTCGGCATGTAAGAGCCTGCCGTCCTGCTTGTTCAGTACTTTGATTTTCCCGCCTAAAACAGATTGGTAGTAGTCAACCGACTGCTGCACATCGTTCACAATGACAAAAGGACTTGCACTTCTCATAAGATCAATTCCTTTCATTTCTTCTATGTAGGGTTGTCTGCTACTATACATTATTTACATTGTCGGCAGGGTTTAGCCCTTTTCTAATCAAATTATGGCTTGGTTCACTGTGTGACGTCTGTTACAATAGAAGAGGTATATATGATGGATAGAAAAGAGGTCGAACAGGTGGGCACTTCAGCGATTTGGGAAGCAGTTATCTATTGGGTGATCTTGGTGATTTCTGCTCTGTGTGTAATTGCAGTATCTGGTAGTCGTAAGACCGCAAGCACAATTATTTTGGCACCCGTTGTTTTGTTCTGTACCATATTTATGATGCAGGGCTCGGTGTTTACTGCTATGAAGCATCCGACCATGGGGGCTAATGTCGGCTTGGGTATGGCGTTTCTGACCACATGGGTAGTCAGCGGAATATTGTTTGCTATAGCGCTTGTGATTGCTTTTATTAAATATAGCAAAAAGAACAAGGCGTAGTTCAGCCTTAACCTCAGATGAACAAAGGCTTTCGGTGATGTACCGAAAGCCCTTTTTGTATTCTCAGTTAACCATAGAGGATGTCTTCGTTCATCTGCGTCTTCTCATGAGCAAAACAACGATCAGCGCAATGATGATTACGATCAATAGAAACTTCATATTCGATAACCTCCTTGATCTGTCTCCTATTTGATATTAACCATTTTTGATAAGTGTGCACCGATGCATCCTAAGCAAGTATCTATTGTCAAATGTTTGGCGAAAATGTGATTGTGGGATCAAAAAGAGGTTTACAGGCTTAGCTGGAAAGTGTATACATAAAGTAAGGAGGCGATTGCCATGAGTGATCGTACATTTCATTTGTTTTATATTATTTTCTTGACGGTTTTGGCGCTTGGAAGCGTTGGAGGAATCTCTTGGTGGTTGCGCTCTATCGGTCGTCAGGAAAAGGAAAAAAACTAAATTCAGCATGGGCATACAAGCCCGTATGCATCTTCCAGTAGGAGGGTGCATTTTTATGTGTTATAATGGGAACATATGTTCTTTAGGAGGGGTAACGATGTTGCCGGATTTGGAACGGAAGCTACTACGTATTTTGTATAATTATTTTGCTCAGCATCGCCATATGCCTACAATGGCTGAATTGTCAGCAAAAACGGGTAAGCGAGACCCTGAAATTACAGCTGCATTGCGACATATGGAACAAGAGCGCTATATCACATGGGAAACTAACACAGGTACCCAGCATATTGTTTTACTGGAAGGATGGGAGCGTCCTTCCAGCTACAAGTCTGCCCAAGTGGAAGCTGGACGCCCTACTACTCAAAAGGTACAGTCCGGTAGTATGGAATATTGGACGAATTATTAGTAGCCATATAAAGCTGGAAAATTAATGAGTTTTTAAGGTGCATATCATTTTGTTTTAAGAAAGCAAGACTATAATGACCCTATTAACCCCTTTTTGATCAAGCTATAGGCCCTGTCGATGTATCGGCAGGGTCACTTTTTTGTTCATAGATGCGTTTTCCGTATATGAAAAATCCCCCGGGGATCATCCGGAGGATCTGCGCAGCTTGCGTATACTGCACGGCCTGCTCAAACTTCATCGTTTGACGGCATAATATATATTTAACCCCTGCTACCTTGTATTATATGGTCAGCATGTTCATAAGGGGCAGTCTGATTCCTCTGTTTATTTTCCAAACGACAAAAGCCCTACCTCTCTTTCGTCCTTGCGGCTCCGATGACCGCGCCAGTGTGAATGTGAAAATCTTCGGCAAAAGCTCAAAATTCTACATTAGGGTTATACATAAAATTTGGAGAAGCTCCATGCGGTGATAGGAGTATAGCTTCTTGCGTGGAATCCTATGGGGTTAATACATACTAATACAGTATAACAATAATGATTCTAAAACACAAGGGATTTTTGGTTTTTTTGATTGTAGACTGGAAATAATGCACTTTCTGCAATGGATTAGACTTATTTTCATTTGCAGAGAATAGAGGCTGTGATAAATTGCCCTGACAGAGCGTACGAATTTTGGAATAGTGTAGTTACACGAAAGATGGAAGGAAACAAGAACTATGACTGCCTCAAGGAAAGACAAAAAAACATCACAGAATAACTCGCCCTCAGTCTGCACATGCATTAATCTGCGTCGTGCCTCGATGGCTGTAACAGGGCTGTATGACCAGTATCTGGCTCCAAGTGGACTCCATATCAGCCAGTTTTCGCTGCTCAAGCACTTAACGGTACTGGGACCGGTAAGCGTAAGCGAATTAGCATCGGAGATGCGACTCGACCGAACCACGCTTGTGCGCAATTTGAAGGCCCTGGAGCAAAGTGGGTATGTGGAGGATACATCCGCTGAGGGAAGCCGGAACCGCTGCCTTACCCTGACAGAGAGAGGAAAAGCGTTATATAACGATGCAGCAGAGCTCTGGGAGGAGGCGCAGTTATTTTTACAGAAGTCACTGGGAAGCGCCGATTTGCAGATATTGACCGCACTGTTATCCAAAATTGAAAAATTGAGACTGTGATTAGCCTTCGCCTAATAAGGGAGGTCATGCTGACCTATTCGTGTATATACACGAATAGGGATTCAGATATGTAACGCAGCCATTCATCGGTAACCGGGTATCCGCCAGGAATTCGAGAGAATCACAATAACTTAAGAAGAGGGATGTGGATAGGATGGTAACGCCCGTACCAGACATGAAAGAACTTATCGCAGCCGAGATGAAGGCCTATGTGAGCGAAGACAAGGGCAATTTCTGCGAAGAATTACAGAGCCCTTACTACGAGGAACCGATTATTCAATTTGCAGAGGCCAATGATCCTTTGTTTGAGGATTATAAAAGAGTGGTGGGCCCCGACCATGCTACGCCGCAGGAAGCCTTCGAACGGACCTTCGGCACAGGAAGTTTTGGTGGAGGCACCGTTGTCAGTGTTGTGCTGCCGATCAGTGAGACGATTCGCAAGGCCAATCGTGCGCAAAAAGCAAGAGCCTCCAGAGAGTGGGCGCTGCTGCGGACCTTTGGCGATGAATATTTTGTGCGGTCGGCAAGGTACCATTTGGCGGGATATCTGACTGGACTTGGCTATCGAGCTGTGGGGCCGCTGGATACGGATTGGTACAACATCCACGGTGCCACAGGTGGTCCGGTCTCTAATTGGTCAGAACGGCATATCGCGTATGCAGCCGGTCTCGGCACCTTCAGTATCAACGATGGCTTCATCACCGAAAAAGGAATTGCCATCCGCCTGCTGTCTGTAGTAACGGATCTGCAGGTGCCGCCTGATGTCAGAGTATCCTCGAACCTGAGCCATACCGGTAACTGTCTGCTGTGCAGCAAAGGCATTTGCGGTGTGTGCATTACCCGCTGTCCTGTACAGGCCATCAGCAAGGAAGGCGGTCATGACAAAATCGCCTGCATGAAATTTGTGTACGGCGAGGAATCTCGAAAGTGGGCAGTGTTAAACGGCGGTGAGGCTGAATCGGGTGCCGGTTGCGGACTTTGCCAGACCAAGGTGCCCTGCGAAAGCCGGAATCCGATGCGGACCGCTCGCTAGTGTTATTTTCCTAGGATTCATGCAAATTGCTCATAGAAGAAGGTTAACTTTTGACGGCTGGACTCCGATATTGAATACAAAGATATTTTATGAGCGTACGGATGAAAAGAGGGGTAGCATTTTGCCGATCTATAAGCGCTTTATTCAGCATGTTATCCTGAACTATATTATAGGTTCATTTATTGCTGTACTACTGGTATGTATGATTTTTGTATTTTCCACGTTAAATGTAGCCCACTATGAGCTTTTGGGTCTTGTCAAAATTGTTGCATTTTCCAGCGTCATTATGATTGTCTGTGAAACCATAGTGTTTCGAATGCACTTAAGACCCGTTCATCGTTTTTTCCAAGGCAATCAGGAGACACTCAAGGATGTAGAAGCGGTGTATATCCGGGTTCATCATCTGCCTAATTTGTCCGTTTTACGTATTGTCGGACCGCATTTGCTAGGCTTCTCTATCCCGGCAGCCGTCATTGCATTATGGATGATACATACTGGACAACTTACCTTTCCCTTTTATTATGTAGGAATCGCCTGTATAGGAGCTTGTTTGGTCGCTTCCATGCATGCACTGGTTGAATTTTTTCTGACCATGAGAGCAATCAAACCGCTGCTGGAGGAGATTCGGGATCGAACCTATCAGCAATATGGATTGAACCTGTCCCTGCGAGGTCGAGTTTTGCTGTCACTTCGGCATAAATTTCAGTTAAGTGCAACGTTAATTGGTGCTTTTCCTCTATTTCTGTTTTGTTTAGCTACGCAGATTCGGCTGGAACATTTGGAGGCGACGGATTCCGGCTCCTATTGGGCATGGGCGGGTACGATTTTAATATCTGGTGTAGCCTTTGCTTATTTGGGAGGCAGGCTGCTAACCCGTGAGATCGAACAGCCGATCCATCACTTGTTGGAAAAAATGAATGAAGTGAAGGAAGGCCGCCTGAACAGTAACGCCAGTGACTTGTATTCGGACGAATTTGCGGAGCTGGTCGAAGGATTTAACATGATGATCGAGGGCCTGAAGGAACGAGAGGAAAAAAACGGTCAGCTATTAGACAGTTACTTTGCCACTTTGGCTGCAGCGTTGGATGCGCGGGATGCCTATACCGCAGGACATTCGTTGCGCGTGGCTGAATACTCTGTACTCATTGGGCGAAAGGGCGGTTTGGGCGAGACGGACCTCGACTTGCTGCGTAAAACAGCCTTGCTGCATGATATCGGTAAAATCGGTGTGGCTGACGCTGTGCTGTTTAAGGATGGCAAGCTGACGGACGAGGAGTTTGACCAGATTAAAATGCACCCGGTTATGGGGGAGAGTATTCTTCGGCAAGTGGAGCCTGCTTATGCTATGGCCCCTTATCTACCCGGCGTGCGCTCGCACCATGAGCGTTACGATGGCAAGGGATACCCTGACCAGCTCTCCGGGGAAGACATCCCACTATTTGGGCGCATCATAGCCGTAGCAGATGCCTATGATGCGATGACGTCGGATCGTCCCTATCGGAAAGGTATGAAGGAAGAGAAGGCGGTTATGATATTGGAAGAGGGTAAAGGAACCCAGTGGGATCCTTACTTTGCCGAATTATTTGTCAAGGAGTGGCGCCGGAACAAAGGCATTCCAAGCTGACTCTATAGATACTCCCACTAGGGCGAGCCGTTGCGGTTCGCTTTTTTTATACACACACGCAAGCCTCTTGGATATGTCGAAAGATGGGGCTTCATGTTATGATGTACGAGTAAGGCAAAATCGGCTAGCATAGGCCTGGCATCCAATTTCTCGCGCAATGGGAGTGTGAATCCATGCAATTTTCAACGATGTTTATAATGAATTTGGGGATGCTGATTGCCGTTGCCTATGTGGCGAACGTGATTTATAAATATGGTTTGAGTCGTACGTCTACGCGGTTCAAATATGTCAGCTCAGTGTTGCTGGTGGTATTTGGCGGATGGGTCAGTTCTTGCTTTGGCTTTAATTTCAATGAAACGGTTATTTTCGATCTGCGTTTTGTTCCGCTCATTATCGCAGCATTGGTGTATCCCCGTTCCTACACGCTGATTATTATTGGGGTAGCAATCGGTCTTACAAGATTTACCTTCGGTCTGAATATGGCGGCGTGGGTCGGCTTTCTGAATATGAGCATTTTGGGCATATTATGCGCCGGTTTGAACTACTGGATGCGCCGCTCCACTTGGCGCTTGATTATTAAGGCATCTGTAACCATTTTAGCGGTTAATATTGTAAATACGTTAAATATTGCCTTCCTGGGCGTCATTCCCTGGCGCTATTATGTAGCAGAGGTCGTTCCTCTTACACTGCCTATCGGCGTTATCCTTAGCTTTTTATTTGCACTGATATTACGTGATTTTCAGATGGAGCAGCAGCGAAACTATCAGATTCAGCAGGCGAATGAGTTGTTGTCAGAGCAGCGTGATCAGCTGCAAAAGGCAAAGATTATTTTAGAGGAACGCGCCAAGCAGCTGATGATGGCTTCCCAGTATAAATCGGATTTTATGGCAACGATGTCGCATGAGTTACGTACACCTCTTAACAGCATCATTAACCTGGCACAGATTATCAATGAGCAGGGAAAAGAGCTAGATGAGGACGAGCTATACCAGTACAGTGATCTAATTTATGCCTCGGGCCATGATTTGCTCCAACTGATTAATGACATTCTGGACTTATCCAAGGTCGAGGCTGGGCACATGGAAATCGTAAGTGAGCCAGTCAGTGTGCGTGAAATTGCGCATGGGATGATGATGCATTTTGATGTCACAGCGAAGGATAAAAACCTGGAATTCAGCCTGAACGTGCATGAACATGTACCGGATGAAATCCGATCCGATTCCAAACGAGTACAGCAAATTTTACGCAATCTATTGTCCAATGCCTTTAAGTTTACTCATGAAGGGCGTGTATTGCTGGAAATCAGCACACAGCATCTGGATCGAAAGGGTCAGGAGGGAGACTGGGTTGTATTTGCTGTAAAAGATACAGGCATCGGTATATCCAAGCTTCAGCAGCATGTTATTTTTGAGGCATTCCAGCAGGCGAACGGTTCGATTAATCGTAAATATGGTGGAACTGGGCTGGGGTTGTCCATCAGCCGTGATTTTTCCCGCTTGTTAGGCGGATTTATCCGTCTGGAGAGTGAAGAAGGCAAGGGAAGTACTTTTTCCCTGTACCTGCCTATGTGTCCGTCCGACAGCAAGGAGGCGGACGAACAGCCGTTTAAATTAACCTGATCACAATCATGGGACAAGGAGCGTTAGGAGGTATATCATGGAACGTAAAGCGGTCGTTGTGGGTGGCACAGGGCTTGTCGGGGGTTATGTTGTACGGGAGCTACTGGTGCAAAAAGAATACACCCGCGTCATGGTTTTGGGCAGGCGTCCATTGGACATCAAGCATCCCAAGCTAGAGCAGGCGCTCATCGACTGGGAACAACCACAGAAGTCGGCCTTCGCCCTCGAAGGGGTGGATGATGTGTTTTGCTGCCTTGGGACAACGATGAAAAAGGCTGGCTCTAAGGAGCAGTTTCGACAGGTGGATCTGGACTATCCGGTTCTGACAGCCCAGTTGGGCAAAGAGGCTGGAGCAGTACAGATGCTTGCGATCTCTGCGATGGGCGCTGACCCGGATTCACGTGTGTTTTATAACCGTACTAAGGGTGAGGCTGAAGAGGCGCTTGCCGCGATCGGATTGCCTGCACTGCATTTGTTCCGTCCGTCGCTTATTTTGGGAGCGAGATCTGAACGACGATTTGGCGAAGCCGCTGCCACGATTGTCATGAAAGCGCTAGATGGCCTAATGACGGGCAGGTTCGCTTCCTATCGCGCCATTCCCGCTTCGTTCATCGCACGAGCTATGGTACGAATTGCTCTCGCGCAGGCGAGCGGTGTACATATTTATCCGAATGACATCATTCGGGTCATCGGTGCAGAACTAACCTCCGATGATGAGGAACCTGGTACAGGAACGACTCCTGATGACAATGTCTAAAACCACGCTTAGGATTAGAAATGATAATAACGCCGCTGTTGCCCGATCATTCGGACAGCAGCGGCGTTATTCGTGTTTTATGGGTGGTTTGTATTTTGTGGCACATCGATCGTAATTTCTAATTCATCGATGTAATGGCGTGTCCAGTTACCTTTAGCATCGAGTAGGGCGCTACCTCCTGATTGGGTTGGCAAGATATATGGCTTGAAAATGATCTTCTGGGGAGTGTCCACAAAAGGAGTAAACAGTGTGATCATTTTGCTGTCACGTTCTTGGGTATGGGGAACTCCAGAACCGCTCAGCAATTGAAGTTCTCTTCCCTGCTCGTCGAATACAGCATAATCGAGTATATCCAATTCCTTTTTGGTGTACTGGTTCGTGTGTCCATTCTTCATGTTATTGTACTCTCGTTCCACGGTGTACTCATCCGGCATATGTGCAATATCAGTCAGCATTTTGAACGATGTTGTAATCTTGGTCGTGATAGGGGTCATTTCTAACTTTTCTACCGTAAATGCAAGATACGGATTAGATTTGCTCATTTGCGGCTGAAGTATCTTGTTGTTTATTTTAGTTTTGTGAACCGTGGTTTGTATGCGGAACGGCTCGGATACACCTTTTAACTTTGCATATACCTCTAGCTCAAACTGATCTGGTAAGGCGGCTTTACCACTGGCAGGGTCACGCATATACGCAATCAGCATAGAATTATTGTCTTTGCCCGGACGACCATACATGAGATTAAAGGCGCTACTGTTGCTGTCGACCGACGTCCCATTGATGAACAGGTCTATTTTCTCCACTATATCCTCTTCCTGCCCTTGCGTATTGGTAGTGGGATACAGGGGTTCATGTTGTGAATCCCCACCGCTTTTTTCCAACGCTACGACCAAGCGTGTCCCGTCAAATATGATTTGAGGTACTTCCAATGTAATACCGCCATGGGTAACGCTGAGATTCGATGAAGTGGCCAATCCTTTCTGATCAGCGGTTTGCAGCCCCAGATCCCCAGCGAGCTTGAAGACGCTATCGACAAGGGGGACCTGTTTCAATGATTCCGCCATTGTAGGCGAAACATAGGCGCTGCCAATGATCATAACGCCAATGAGCGCTGCAGAAGCAGCGGTAATTGCAGTTCTCCGAAGAAACCTTTTAACGGGTCGATGAGAGGATGAACGGTCGGGTAGCAGGTCAGAATCTGATTCCATTTGTGCATAAAATGCGTCTAGGCGTTGCCTTACCAAATCAGGGATGTCTGCCATATCTGCTTCCAAGTTTTCTTTTTCCAATTGTAATTTCTCATCCAGCTTTTGTTCCTGATTCTCATACTCTGAAGGATTCATTGAAAGGTCACCTTCCTTTCTCCGCGATTTTGTAGCAGATCCATTAATGTTCTGCGAGCACGGTGCAATCGTGTTTTGACGGCACCCTCTGATAGGTCCAGTAGCTCTGAAATTTCCCTGATCGGCATATCACGCAAATAGTGCAGGGAAATCACGGTTCGCATGGATTCCTCCAAGTGGTCGATGGCCTCGCGCAGCTCGATTTTTTCGTATCCGCCCGAGGTGGACGGTTCCTTTATAAATTCCGCGACGGGTACAACCCGTTTTTGCTTGCGGATCATGAGATGGCATTCATTAATGAGAATACGAAGCAGCCATGTTTTAAAATAGCGAGGTTCACGCAGCTCACCCAGAGACTTGTATGCTTTGAGCATCGCTTCTTGTATTGCGTCCGCGCAATCCTCATTGCTGCGAAGAATGGAACGCGCCATGCCATACATATCGGATTCCATCTGTTTCATCAAGGCGACGAACGCCTTGCGATCCCCGTGCCTTGCTTGGTATACGTTTGTTTCGAGATTCAAAGGATGGTGCTCCTTTCCCGTCTATACTAGCTATGATCAATGTAATTGTACCTGTATTTGAATTTGTACAATCTATTGTGTAGCAGGTTACAAGAATTAGATGATACATGGGCGCTAAAGGTTACAGCGGAAATAAAATTATGTAGCACCATCGCAATAAGGTTTCTTTAGAGAAACCTAACGTGTCAAACCGTCGCACGGAATAGTGGCTTTGGACTTCACATGCTATAATACGGTGAACCAGTATCAGGAAGGAGAATCCAACCCCTATGAAAAAAACAATTGCTACTGAAAAAGCCCCCGGCGCGATCGGGCCCTATAGCCAAGCGGTAGAGGCAGGCGGGTTTATTTACACATCAGGACAGCTTGGGCTGAATCCAGCAACAGGTGAGTTCGGCAAGGATGTACAGGAGCAGGCTCGCCTGTCCTTGAGCAATGTACAAGCCATTCTGGAAGCGGCAGGCAGCAACATGAACCAGGTTGTGAAAGCGACTGTATTCCTGAAGGATATGAACGATTTTGTCAGTGTCAATGAGGTGTACAGTTCCTTCTTCGAGCAACCATACCCAGCACGGAGTGCGGTGGAGGTAGCTCGTCTGCCTAAGGACGCACTGGTGGAGATTGAAGTCATTGCATTGAAGGGCGAATAAGTTACCAGGGTTCGTTTATTAAATACAAAGTCTGCATGGAACCGGGTGTCACTACTATAGTGGCATCCGGTTGTTTTGAATGTAATGCGTGTTGTTCGGAGTGTCCAATACATAGGCTCTGAACAAGGGATTGAAAGAAAACTGATCTCTGGATTAGAAGATGTGTGTTATTTTAGTGTCGCAACCGGGAAATTACGCAGATATTTTGACTGGAATAATGTTAAGGACCCTTTTAAAGTGCTTAAGGGAATTTCTCAAGCATACCGAATTATAAAGAAAGAAAAACCGAATATTATTTTTTCAAAAGGCGGGTTTGTTTCCGTTCCTGTGGTATTGGCTGGGTGGTTGAACAGAGTCCCCGTCATCATCCACGAATCCGATCTTACCCCTGGATTAGCGAATAAAATTTCCAGCATGTTTGCTACCGAAATTTGTACTACTTTTCCTGAAACAGCTGAATATTTTCGCTCAAAGAATACCCGATATATTGGTGCTGTTGTGAGAGATGAGCTAAAAGAGGGGAAGGCGGCCAAAGGGTTAGCCTACTGCGGTTTTACTCGAAATAAGCCCATCATGCTCATCATGGGTGGGAGTTTAGGCTCCAAGAAGATCAATGAGCTGGTTTGGCTGAATTTAGAGGCTTTGCTCGCTCAATTTCAAATCGTGCATATTTGTGGTAAGAACCAAGTGAATGATTCTATTCGTACGAATGGTTATCAGCAATTTGAATACATAAACGATGAACTGGCGGATGTAATGGCGATGGCAGATATGGTTGTTTCCAGGGCAGGTTCAAATTCCATTTTTGAATTCTTGACGTTGCGTAAGCCTATGCTGTTGATACCTCTTTCAAAAGCAGTCAGCAGGGGGGATCAGATTCTAAATGCAAAATCATTTAAAGCACAAGGCTTGTGTGAAATTTTAGAAGAAGAAGAGCTGGAATCTGAACGCTTTGTCGATATGATTCTTCGTTTGTATGAAAAAAGGTTGGATTACATTCACAATATGGAGAAAATTAATACGGATCAATCGACAAGCAAGCTTTTAGATTTGATTAAAGTCTATGCCTGATCATATTTTAGAAAAAACAAAGCAAGCGAGCTTGGGCTAAATGATTCAGACCCATGCTCGCTTGTGCTTGTGCTAGGAGATGATATTCGTTTCCTTTAATCCCGGTCTCGATTACGGGCAAAGAATAGCCATAGCGCGTACACCAGGATGATTGCCGACAAGACCCATGCAGCCAGCCGTACATTTTCATTGTTTGGATGCTCGATGGCGATGGCGACATAGGCCCATACAAATACAAGTGGGTAGATGCTGTCACGATAAGGAAAGCTGACCAAGATGGCCAATACGGTGCCAATAAACAGGATGATGATCGCCCATAGCGTATCGCTGAGACCCCAGCCACTCCATTCATTCTTTTCCAATGCTACTGCAATGTTGATGATGGTAGCCACAGATACCCAACCGAGATTCAGACTGAAAGGAAGCTTGACGAACCACATTTCTCCGCGAGTTGGCTGCGGTGTACGAGTACGTGTATATACGACGAATAGGGAGAGCAAGTATAAAATAATGACGATCACGCATAGTTCTACGTATACATACTGCCATAGGAAAATCCAGATGATGTTGAAGAGACAGCTCAAAATAAAGAAAATACCGATAGATTGAACGCTTGTCCTGGCTTGCCCTGTAGATGTAGATTGGTACACGGCAAAACAGGCGAGCAGCACGTAGATGACCGACCAGATGGAAAAAGCGTAACCTGCTGGCGTAATTAAGGTAGGGTACATGTTGGATACAGCAGCGGTGCTTCTTCCGCCAATAGGAAGTGTAGAAGCCAAAATATTAACGAGAACGACAGCGATGAATGCAATAATATTCCACCATTTATACGGATGGCTTCGTGACATAGGAATAACTCCTCCTCAACGAATGATATTCAAAATGACCGACTGGTCACTATCTTCTACTATGAATATACCCACTTTGCTTTCAAATATGTCCGAACGGGGAAAAGTTTCTTGATCCCAATAAAATCATAAAAAGTTGTATGTATATGCATTCATATGTAGTACAATGGTAAAAATTTTAAGCACTATATAAGCTGAAGGAAGAGTTCACATGGCGTGCCAACTATGCAGCCAGAAGATGCTTCCGATGTGCATTTTCTTAAATCAGCTTATATAGAAGTAAGGGGATCAGTAGAATGAGAGGATTAGAGAAAGTAGGAAAATTTGTAGGTGGGACCTTTTCCATCTGGGTGCTTTTATTTGCATGTTTGGGATTTTTCTTTCCTACGGCGTTTACAGGGTTGAAAGGATACATACAGTTATTTCTGGGCATTGTCATGTTCGGGATGGGGCTGACTTTATCTGCGGCCGACTTTCGTGAAGTGTTCCGGCGTCCAGTGGATGTGGCTATAGGAGTGGTAGGGCACTATCTGATCATGCCGTTTCTCGCCTTTGTATTGGCATTAGTATTGCAGCTTCCACCGGATATTGCGGTGGGTGTCATTTTGGTTGGCTGTTGCCCGAGTGGAACTGCGTCTAACGTAATGACGCTCTTATCCAAAGGAGACGTGGCGCTTGGCGTATCGATCGCTTCAGTGTCGACGCTGATTGCGCCACTGGCAACCCCAGCGATGATTAGTCTGCTTGCCGGACGCTGGATGAATATTGATGCGAAGTCGCTGATCATGGATATTCTCATCGTGGTTATTGTCCCTATTGTGCTGGGTGTAATCGTCAAATCGCTATTCCGCAGACAAGCGGAAGCCAGTGTCAAGGCGCTGCCGCTCATTTCAACCATGGCGATTGTACTTATCGTGGCTATTGTGGTTGCAGGCAGCAAAGGCAAGATTTTGGAGACAGGTCCGATTATTTTTGCTGTGGTTATTTTGCATAACGGTATCGGCTTTCTGCTCGGATATTGGTTTGCCAAGCTATTCGGCATGGATCTTTCCAAGCGTAAAGCCGTTACGCTGGAAACAGGAATGCAGAATTCCGGGCTGGGAGCTGCGCTGGCAGCGGCTCATTTTAATCCGATTGCTGCTGTACCGAGTGCGATTTTTAGCGTGTGGCATAATATTTCCGGCTCGTTGCTCGCGACCTGGTTTTCCCGCCGGGAGGAGAAAGATAGTATAGCCGGAAGCAAATAAGCGACTGTCAATAGCTGATGTAAAGTGGCTAAATTTCGGACTTTTCGGACAGTTTAAGGGAGGTCAAAAAGGTTGGATTTGACTTTATAGGGGCGGATCATTATACTGTGGTTATTATAACCACTGTATTTAAGTAAGCAACAGCAAAGAGGCTTCGTCATGGAAGGAAAATGACATTGAATTCGTATTCGTTTCATGCTCAATAGCCCTATATGATCTGATCTGACTTAAACTGAAGGAGAGAGAACGAATGAACCCGAAATATAATCCTTTATTTGAAGCTTATACCCTGCCATCCGGTGTTACATTGAAGAACCGCATTACGATGGCCCCTATGACTAACTTTGCTTCCCACGAAAATGGCGAAGTCAGTGACCAGGAACTGGCATACTACCGTGAACGCTCCGGTGGTGTGGGCGCGGTTATTACCGCTTGTGTGTATGTAACTCCAGATGGCAAAGGATTTGTTAATGAGTTTGGTGCGGACAAGGATGAAATGATTCCTAGCCTGCGTCGTCTGGCGGATACGATTCATCAGGAGGGCGCGAAAGCGATTCTGCAAATTTATCATGGTGGCCGCCTGTGCCCACCGGATCAGATTCCAGACGGACAACCAATCAGTGCAAGCGCAGTAGCTGAGGAAAAAGAAGGCGCACCTGTGCCGCGTGAAATGACATCTGACGATATCCACCGCGTCATCCGCGCCTATGGCGAAGCAACTCGCCGCGCGATTGAAGCAGGCTATGATGGTGTAGAGCTTCACGGAGCGAACGGTTACCTGGTGCAACAGTTCTTCTCCCCGCATTCCAACATTCGTACCGATGAATGGGGAGGAAGCCTTGAAAAACGGTTGACCTTCCCGTTGGCGATTGTTCACGAAGTGAAGAAGGTGATCGCAGAGCATGCGAAGCGTCCATTCATCTTCGGATACCGCTTGTCTCCTGAGGAAGGACACACGCCAGGTATCACACTAGATGATACGATGGTGCTTGTAGACCGTCTGGCGGACGAAGGGCTGGATTACCTGCACATTTCCGTAAATCATTTCTTCGGCGGCTCGTTCCGCGACCGTAGTGACGAACGGTCACGTACGGTTCTGATCCATGAGAAGGTTGGGAAACGTGTGCCAGTCATGGGAGTGGGTTCACTGAATACACCGGACGAGGCGCTTGCAGCGCTGGAGACAGGTGTACCACTTGTTTCGCTGGGACGTCCGTTGCTGATGGAGCCGCAATGGGTTCAGAAAGTGCAAAATGGCACAGAAGATACCATTCGCACGACATTATCCAAGCAAGCCCAGCAGGAGCTGGTCATTCCTGATTACCTGTGGGGTGCGCTGACGACCATTCCTGGCTGGATGCCTGTTACAGACTAAATTTTAAATAATATACCCTAGGCTGCTTGTATGTGCCTGGGGTATTTTCTTGTCTCGTGACTGTGAATTACAATTACGTAGGAATAACACAGAGAGAAGGTAATGATAATGTCCCATGAAACGAATGGTGTGATTTCGATGAAGTCCACCCATCCAGGTCTACAGATTCGGCTTTTACAAGTAAAGGATGCAGAACGTTTATTAGAAATTAGACGCCAACATTTTGAGTTTTTCAAACCATTCGAGCCAGAACGACCTGAACATTACTTTACCCTGGAGAACAGGTGCGTCTGATTTCCAACGGCTTGGAAGCTGCACAAGCCGGACAGGGATATACGTTTGGACTTTTTTTACCGAAAAATGATAAGCTGATCGGCAGAATGGAGCTGTCTGGTGTCGCTAGAGGTCCCTTCCAAAATGCCAATCTGGGCTACTTCGTAGATCCTGCATATCATGGACAAGGCTATGCTACCTCCGCAGTGAAGGATATTGTCCGCTACGCCCTGAATGAGTTGGAATTACACCGTATTCAAGCTGGAGTCATGCCAAGAAATTCGCCTTCCCATCGAGTGATGGAAAAGGCGGGATTTCGCCGCGAGGGGCTGGCTCTCAACTATTTGAAGATTAATGGTGTGTGGGAAGATCATGTGTTATATGCGATAACGGCTGAGGATTTGCAGAATGACGCCTTCTGAATTCGCCAGGCGTAACTCCCTCAAGTTTTTTGAACACCTTGCCAAAGTATTTCTCATCCTGATATCCGACCATACCGGCAATATGGTGAAGGCGCAGCTTGTCATTCAGCAGTAACAGCTTTGCCTTGCTCATCCGGATCTGGCACAAATAATCGGACAGATTAACCCCGTACTCCTGCTTGAATTTACGAGAAATGTATTCCCGGCTGAGGTAAAAGCGGCTCGCTATATCCTGTAGGGAAATATCCTCGTCATAGTGAGCATCCAGATAGCGGGCAATATCACGGATCGTCGGGTTGTTTGGGCTATGGCTTGGCGTAAGTGCCTGACCGGCTGCCAGCAATCGATTTTCGATCTGTTTTTTCCATAAAGGTAGGGAAAGCACCCCACGGTTGTCGACTGGCAGGGCAGGTATGGAGTTGGACTCATCTGTCAGCTCCTCGCCTTCGGCATCTCCAGGTCTGTCATTCAGCCAGCGAGCCAGCATCCAATCCAGCTCTTGATTCCAGCCAGCGAGCTGCTCTGCTGTAACCGAAGGCAGCACGGCTACGGCTGCCACCCAGTCGCCTACCGCTGTAGATACGCGACTGGCATTACAGCTGAGCGCACTAAGCCGTAGTTCCTCTTCCATTTCAGACAACTGGGGAAGACGAACGGTCTGCCGGGCCGGAGAACTCTCATGTATCCAGTCGGTGGCCTGCAACATATCCCGTTTCCAGAGCGCTTGCCGTGCTTCTTGGTAGGCTGTGGCTGCCCCCATCGGAAAGGTTCCGAAAGAACCAACCCCGATGTGCATATAGCAGCGCAGCGCCGTTCTAATCCCTGTGTGAATCTCCTGCAAGAGCACTGGCCAACGAGCCGGCTCGGCCCAATACAGCAGAATAATTTCGTCCGTACGCTCCAGATGACGGAATGCAATTCCGGTTTGAGAAGTACCCAGAAATTCGTTGCAAATGTTAATGAGGGAAAAGCCTAGAAGCGCGCGGCGCGTTTTATATTTGTCCAGTATATCGGCATCCAGTTGAGTGGTACTCATCACTGCTGCATTACAGATCTGAATAGCTGTGGGAAGACGTAGCTCCTCACGTAAGGGAGTGATGGATAGCGCCGTACCGGAAATGAGTTCGGTCAGGAGTTTATCAGCATAGTGCGGCCTCATCCGGTTGACCTCCATAGCCTGCATGGTCTGCCTGTTCCGGTCTTGCTCCGCTGTCCGCCAAGCTTGAGTGGCTTTACTGAGCGCCTCATTGATCTCTACCGGATCTACGGGCTTAAGGATATAGTCCATGCCTCCCCGGCGAATGGCCTGCCGAACCAATTCAAAATCATCATAGCCGCTGACCACCACGACTCTGGTAGCTGGAGAATTGGCTTGAATCCACTCCATCAAGGCTACTCCATCTTTACCAGGCATTCGCATATCTGTGAGTACCACAGGCGGGGAAAGTGCGGTAATAACCTCAATCGCCTGGTCGCCCGATTCAGCCTCAATCACCTCGCTCACACCGTAAGCTTCCCAATGTACAAGCATCCGAATGGCGTGACGTACATGCCTTTCATCATCCACAATTAGGACCTTCATTGACAGATCACTCTCCCTTAAAATGAATTTCTGTATGGGGCTCGGTGCGAATTTCAAGTGTGAAACGAACGCCATGAGGCAGAATATTGTCTACACACAGGGTATTAGAACCATCATCCGAGTGAAGCTGGATACGTAATAGAACATTACGAAGACCAATAGAGTTCTGCTCGTCAGTGTCTGATTCTTCATGGGCTTTCAGCGGACGTTGCAGCATATACTGGAGCTGCTCCAATTCGTTCTCTGGAATTGATGCGCCGTTATTTTCCACTTCAATCCTCACAATGCCTTCCCGGATTCGGCAGGCTGTAATACGAATCTTACCGGGTCCCAGCCGGGGATCGGCACCGTGTTTAAAGTAGTTTTCCACCAACGGCTGGAGAATCATTTTAGGCACCCGATCATTCAGGACTTGATCATCCCATTGATAGGTGACTTCTAATTGCTCACCGAAGCGTTCCTTTTGCAAATCAAGATATTGTTTTACATGCTCAGCCTCTTCCTTGAGTGTAACAATCGTATGGTCCCGCATGTTATAGCGGAGCATTTTCGCAAGGGAAGAGAGTAGCGAATAGATTCGCGGCACCTCATGTTGTAGAGCCAGTGTTCCAATAGACTGTAGCGTATTATATAAAAAATGAGGATTAATCTGTGCCTGAAGCGCTTTCAATTGGTGTGTCTTGTTTGCCAGTTCCAGCTTGTATTCCCGCAAAATGAGGTTGTTGATGGTATCCATCATCTGTCTGAAACGACGCGACAGCACTCCAATCTCATCGTTGCTCATGGCCCGGATGTCTACATCCAGCTGACCAGACTGAATCTGGTTTATGTAGCGAGTCAGCCGCTTAATCGGTTCCGTAATTTTTATTGAAATCCATAACGTGGCGACAATAACGAGCAGCAATGCTGCGCCTGTAATGACCGCATTGATCTGGGTCAGTTGGGTAGCTCGCATATAAAGCGTCCGATGAGGGATTTTCTTGACGAGTGTCCAGCCTGACAGGTTGGCATCCAGTTTGCCATATACGTGCAGTGCTGTATCATCTTCAATTACACCGTGCTCGTCTTCTTTAGAAATTCGCTTGAGTAGGCCAGATTCCTTCCAGTGTGTTCCAATGGATGATTCTTTTCCACTATAGATGATCGTTCCGTTCCGATCAATTAAAAACAGCTCCTCTGTATCTGCATCATACAATTGACGGCAAATACTGCGCAGTGCCTCCAGATCAACGTCTATAGCCAGTACCCCAAGCATTTCTGAAGACGGAATGTTCCGAATCGCCCGGTGGAGTGTAAATACCTGCCGCTCTGTGCTGTGCTCCGCATAGGAAACCGCCGAAAAGCCGTACAAATGCTTTATATGCGAGGGTTGTATGAACAGTCCGGAAGGGCCGTAATGGATAGAACCGGTAAAGGGCTCCAGCCGGAACTCCCGTAAAGGAACCGTGCTGGTAATCAGCGTAGATTGCCCAGCCTCAAACGAATGCAAGTACACCTGGTCAATACCTGAGGAAGCATTCATCATCGTTTGCAGCGTGGTGTAAATCTCGGCAACGGCCCGGTAATCATCTGGAATTTTAGCCAGGTTGCGCAGAAAATGAGGGTCATTATAGACTCCGATCGATGCGCGATTTAATCCCTGTAAATAGTTATCCAGATTCGTAATTCCCTGAAAAATAAGCCGCTCATTTTCTTGGGTGGCCTGCTCCCGTAAGGATTGCTTGGTGAGGATGAAGGTCATGGTCATTGAAAGCAGCAACGGAATGGTGACCGCAATGAGTAGAAACCAGATTAGGCGAGAACGAATGCTATGAAATTTCATGCAGGTAGCTCCTTTCACAATTCAAGGCAGGCCTGAGGTCAATATTTTCCCCCTTAATGGTTCACGATCTTGCGTGTTCTCCAGAGCGCTAATTCGACATAATGAACATGTGAATCGCATATCCATACGGATTCAACGTCCACACTGCTTGCAAGGATGCCGTAGAGGAGCGTTCCAGACACCAAAGAGAACAAAGGGGGGATCGGTTTGAATCGCGCCAAGTCGTCGCAATGGCTCCAGCAATGGATTTTTGTAGGGCCATCGACGTTATTTTTCGTTATCATTATTGTAATCCCTTTCATGCTAGGAATGTACTATTCTTTTACAGAGTGGAATGGGGTAGCCAATCAGGCAAAGTGGGTCGGGCTGGATAATTTCAGTCACATTTTATTAAATGACGACAAATTCGGGACAGCGTTCTGGTTTACCGTCCGTTTTACGGTGATTGGAGTGGTGGCAGCCAATATCTTTGGTTTTCTGCTGGCGTATTTTCTAACCAAGCCGCTAAAAACAAAAAATGTGCTTCGAACTATTTTTTTCATGCCTAATGTGATCGGAGGTCTGTTGCTCGGTTTTATCTGGCAGTTTATTTTCGTCAAGGGATTTGCAGCGATCGGCGAGAGTACAGGGTTATCCTTCTTCAACCTGTCCTGGCTGGGAGATGAGATTACGGCCTTCTGGGGCATTGTGATCGTGTTTATCTGGCAAACAGCCGGTTATTTAATGGTGATTTATATCTCTTCCCTGACCAACGTGCCCCGGGATATGCTGGAGGCAGCCGAGATTGACGGAGCGAGCCGGATGCAAATCTTGCGGTCGATTATACTGCCTTTGATCATGCCCGCCATTACGGTATGTCTCTTCCTGGCGATATCATGGTCGTTTAAAATGTTCGATCTCAACCTGTCATTGACGAAGGGTGGTCCTTTTGGTTCAACAGAGTCAGTGGCGCTCAATATATACAATGAAGCGTTTGTCAATAATCGTTATGGGTTGGGAACGGCTAAAGCACTTATTTTCTTTATCATTGTTGCTCTCGTTACGAGCCTTCAGGTACGCCTGACGAAAAGCCGGGAGGTGGAATCGTAGATGGAAACAAACAATCGCTACCGCGTTGGAACCTGGGCGACTGAGTTGGTGATGATCCTCGTCGCATTGGTATTCCTCGTCCCGTTTTACTTTTTGTTCGTGAATTCGGTCAAAAGCTTTGGTGACCTGCTCACGGATTCTGCGGCCTGGCCACAAACATTTGTATGGAGCAACTATGCTAGAGCTTGGAGCATTACGCGTTTTCCTGAAGCGTTATGGAACTCATTCGTGGTTACGGTGGTCAGCAATCTGCTGCTCGTACTGATCAGCTCAATGGCTGCTTATCGAATGGTTAGGCATCCAACACGTTACAATCGGGTGCTGTTCAGCCTGTTCGTGGCCGCGATGGTCATTCCTTTTCAATCGGTGATGATCCCTTTGGTCAAGGTTGTAAGTACGCTGGATTTAATGAACAGTATTAGTGGTCTGGTAATCTGTTATCTGGGATTTGGGGCTCCTATGTCCATCTTTCTCTTTCACGGATTCGTCAAAGGTGTGCCAGTCGAGGTGGAAGAAGCAGCTACAGTAGACGGTTGCACGCCTTACGGGGTGTTTTTCCGGATTGTATATCCGTTGATGCTGCCCATGATGGTAACAGTTATTATTTTGAATACACTCTGGATTTGGAACGACTATCTACTGCCTTCTCTCGTGCTGCAAAAGGCTGAATTGCGCACCATTCCGATTGCAACCTATGCCTTTTTCGGACAATATACGAAGCAGTGGGATTTGGCATTACCTGCTCTGGTGCTGGGTATCTTGCCGGTCATCGCGTTCTTTCTGGCCATGCAAAAATATATTATACAAGGGATTATGGCAGGTTCGGTTAAAGGTTGAGTGTTGATTATGGTGCTATGAAACCTAGAATAGAAAGGAACATAAATATGAAAACGCATACTTTTAAAAAGAAAGCCCAAGCACTGATTTTGCTTTTTGCAGCTTTTGCTCTGGTTTTGGCGGGATGTAACAGCAGCGGGGGGCAAAATGCAAGCAATGAGGAAGTTAAGGAGAAAACCATTCACATTTTTCAGTTTAAAGTAGAGATTGCAGAAGCACTAAATCGCATGAAGGGGGAGTATGAAGCGACTCACCCGGGGATTAAGCTCGACATTCAGACCGTAGGTGGGGGTAGTGACTATGGGGCGGCGTTGAAGGCCAAGTTTGCTTCTGGTGAACAGCCGGATATTTTTAATGTCGGCGGATATCGTGAGCTGGATACGTGGATGGAATATTTGGAGGACCTATCCGACCAACCTTGGGTTGGTGATGTGGTCGATGTCGCCAAAGAACCGATGACCAAGGATGGCAAGCTGTACGGTCAGCCAATGAATCTGGAAGGATACGGCTTTATTTATAACAAGGATTTGTTCAAAAAGGCTGGAATCACCGCGCCTCCTAAAACGCTGTCCGAGCTGGAGGCTGCTGCGCAAAAGCTGCAAGCCGCAGGGATTACACCTTTCTCCAACGGATACCAGGAGTTTTGGGTGCTGGGCAATCATTTGCTGAACGTGGCATTTGCTAATCAGCCAGACCCGTCGGGCTTCGTCAAGGGACTGAATGATGGCACAGCCAAAATTCCGGGCAATGCTGTATTCGCCGAGTGGATCAAGCTGCTCGATCTGACGCTCAAGTATGGCAATTCGAAGCCGCTCACGACTGATTACAATACGCAGGTAACGAACTTTGCCACTGGCAAGGCTGCCATGATGCAGCAAGGGAACTGGACTCAGGTCCAAATTGACGGAATTAATCCGAAACTGAATCTGGGTATTCTGCCTATGCCGATTGGTGAAGATGCAACAGCCGGAGATAAGCTGTTTGTAGGTGTCGCCAATAACTGGGTGGTTAATAAAAATTCGTCTGTCAAAGCTGAGGCCAAAGAGTTCTTAAATTGGATGGTGACATCCGAGCAAGGGAAAAAGTATATCACCAAGGAATTTAAGTTCATTCCAGCGTTCAAGAGCATCAAAGGAGAAGAGGCCGATATGGGCCAACTGGGTGCCGAAGTGGTGAAATACAGTCAGGAAAATAAACTGCTGGGCTGGTTCTTTAGCCGTTATCCTGAAGGAGCGCAGCAAGAATTCGGAAGTCAGATGCAAGCTTATGTGGCAGGTAAATCGGATGCTGGGAAGCTGTTCGAGGATTTCCAGAGAACATGGGATAATTTGAAGACCAAATAATTAAATAAAATACGCAGAAGAGCCTTCGTATGTCAGGGAGATTGCATGATCCTGAACATCCGAAGGCTTTTTTTGTTAACATAATTATACATTATAATAAAGCAGTACAATATCCCCGCGGCGTTCTATTTCTTGGAGTTCAAATGTACTTGGCAGTGTTCCTTCTGGAAATAACGGTATTCCTTGTCCAAGCACTTTAGGAATGATCGCAATGATCGCCTTTTCCAGCAGTCCAGCCTGCATGAAGGCCTGAACTAACTGACCTCCACCTACTAGCCATACCAAACCTTCCGATTGTTTTTGCAGACGCGGAACTAGCTCAGACAGAGCCTCGTCCGTAAATGTAACATGCGGTGCTTGCTCATGCTTCGCTAATGACCGGATGAGTATATAACAAGGCTTGCCAGCATAGGGGAAATCATCGGAAAGCTTCAATACCTCTTCATACGTCAGCCTGCCCATCAGTACCGTACCTACAGTGTCGTAAAAGTCGGCATATCCATTGTCGCCACCATCCCCTTTGACATCAAACAGCCAGTCTACCGAGCCATCCGGCAGTGCAATATACCCGTCAAGACTCACGGCAATATACAATACGACTTTGTTGGATTTTATAGCATCCATGGTTCATCACTCCTTTCTATCACCTATGTTACAATCTATTTATGACATACTTTGTCGTAGTAAAATAATCGTTTAAACTTTATTTTTATTAGAGGAGTACCTTATGAACGAACGCAGAATCGCACTTATGAGGATACTGGATTCCCGAAAAAAATATACGGCACGTGAGCTGGCCGAGCGGTTTGGTGTCTCCGTCAGGACGATTCAAAGAGATCTCGACTATTTGCAGCAGACCGGGTTACCCCTGTATACCGAAACCGGACCTCATGGCGGCTATCGGGCACTTCCCAATCGACTTCTTCCTCCCCTTCATCTTGCTCGCGATGAGGCTTTTGGTCTTTTTCTCATGCTGCAGCTGCTAGAAAATATCCCGGACATCCCCTTCGGGTCGGTGCGGGAGCATTTATCCGAGCACTATTATGCCGAGCTTCCTCAGGATGTGCGGGATAGCATTGATCAATTCAAGGACTATATCGCTTTTCGGATGATGCCGACTCACGCAGAGTCACCCTACACCTCGCTCATTTTGGAGGCTGCGTTGAATAAACGCCGGGTGAACATGCTTTACCGCTCCGCTTCTGGGGACAAGTGGACGAAAGTATATCCGGTGGGGCTCTATTTTGATCACGGATATTGGTACATGCCTGCGCAAAGCAGAGATCGGATCATTTTGTACCGCTCAGACAGAGTGATGACAATGACCATACTGGAAGACACCTTATCCGGCCTTCCCACCCTTAAGGAATGGTTGACTGCGGAGGATTGGCGTACGGGAATTCCGTCAAAAATAGAATTTACACCATTAGGTGCTCGGCTGGCGGAATCAGACCCCCTCTTCCAAAATGTTTCTCATGAGAAATCGCGGGGTCAGGAATGGTACGGACATATCCCGGTCGAAGAGTTTAAATATGTATCCAGACTTCTGTTAAAATACGGGCCGGAGGCCGAGGTTATATATCCGAAAGAGCTGCGTATGCAAGTCAAACGGCTGCTGCAAGACAGCCTGAATCCTTATCTGAAGGATGATGAGGCCGATCAGGAAGGATAAGTCTCTTAATTGTTAATTACATGAATATTTAAGGTTATTAACGTATGACTTTCCAATTATTTTTGTGATAAAGTTTTGAAAAGAGCCCGTTTTCGTATATGATGAAGAGTAATAATTCAGAAGGCTGGACGGGAGACAGATATGAATCAACCGCTTTATGGAATATGGCTCGGAGATGTGTTTTTTTGCTTTTCTGGTGAGACGTCGGAACCACGTATTGATGCGTGGAGCAGTGTGATCCGCAGGCTGACGCTGAAGGGAGACCTTCGGCCGTTTCGGCAGGCTGCGTTGCGTCTTGCCGAGGTGCGGATACCTAACAATGCTCGCGTGGAAACCGCGGGCAGAGGTGGCAAAAGACGTTCCATGCTGGGGCGTACGCTGGAGGGTCTGGCACTGGAACCTCGCGAGACGATGGCTCTGCTGACTCGCATGGACGAGAAGGGCTGTGCGGCTTCGGGCATTACGCTTGGCGAGGAAATGCAATATTGGCAAAAGGCTGCTTATTTTGCGCTAGAGCTGATGCAGCGGGGCGAAATCGTGCCATCACTTACAGAGGCGCGTCCCTCTGGACCGCGACGACGCGGTCCGGATGCGGCGGTAGGGGTGTGGATTCCTCGGCTTCGCGAAGAGGAAGACATCCGCCGCTTTCATGAGCTGGCAGCTGCGATGCCGGCTGTTTGTATGGCAGCTCCGGCCGTTTTTGCGGGCAAGGAGCCAGAAACACGTGAGGATGCAGCCGGAATGGTGCTGTATTCCTTCTTGTGTGCGGTCGTTCATGCAGAAACGACCGCGGTGCTGGCTGCATCAGATCGTGAGCTGGGACGATATCGGGCAGATTATCGGCGCGGAGGATCACCGCTGGCGGAGCTGTGGTGGAACAGTCTGTTGACGGGTTCGCGTCAGGTTGCGATTCAGGGAACGCCTGCTGAGATGGAGGAGTTGGTTCTTCAGGCGTCCTCTCTTGAGGGAAGCACAATGCCTGTCACCGAACGGGAAGCCAAGGAACCCATTGAAGGGCAATTGCGTCTGTGCCTTCGTTTGGAGCCTTCTTTGGAAGAGAGTATCCAGGAATGGCGCATTACCTTTTGGGCAGAAAGCGATGCAGAGCCCGGATTACGACTGCCTGCTCTGGCATTGTGGGCATATCCTGAACGTGATCTGGTTCGCGGTGAAATTGTGTACCGTCAAGTGCAGGCGCAACTGCTGACGAGGCTCGGACAGGCGGCTGAAGCGGCACCTATATTGCAGGAAGCATTAAACCGCCCTTATCCCGAGGGGTTGACCCTGGAGCCGGAGATGTTCTTCCGCTTCCTGACGGAAGCCGTACCTTCTTTACAAAAGAACGGTATTACTGTGCAAATGCCTTCACGCTGGAGCCGGGAGGGGCGAAGACGTGCAGGCTTGCGGCTTAAAATGCGCTCGACAGAGCAGGGGACCAAGCCAGATGGTGTGATCGCCGATACATCGTCTGTTGGCATTAACCGCATGATTTCGTTTGATGCCGAGGCTGTGCTGGGGGATACGGCCTTGACGATGGAGGAACTGGAAAGCATCGTCGCGGCCAATTTGCCATACGTACGTCTCGGAGGGGAATGGATCGAGGTAGACCCCAAGGAAATTCGTCAGGTGCTGCGCTTTATCAAGCGTGGAGAAAACGGTGAAATGAGCTTGTCCGAATGGATGCATTTGGCTGCGGAAAATGAAAGTGCAGGCGAGGCCTCATGGAAGGGCTTGTCTATCTTTGGCGCAGAATCCGCCGGATTGCTTGCGTCGTTGGCTGAGGGAGGGATACTCCGTTCCGTAGAGCCGCGTCCTGTGCCGGAGACGCTGCATGGTGCACTACGGCCGTATCAAGAGCGGGGTTTTCAATGGTTGGCTGCGATGCGCGGATTGGGCTTTGGTGTGTGCCTGGCGGACGACATGGGGCTGGGTAAAACGATTCAGGTTATTACCTGTCTGCTCGATGGTGGCATCGGAGCAGAGGATCAGCGTCCGGCGTTAATCATCTGTCCGACGTCCTTACTTGGCAACTGGCAGCGGGAATTGAAGCGCTTTTCACCGGATTTGTCGCTTTATATTCACCATGGCAACCAGCGACTCCACGGGGAGCAGTTTCAGGAAAATGTACGCGAGTATGATATCGTCCTCACTACCTATCATTTGGCGGGCCGGGACGGCAGCGATTTATCTGCGGTCTACTGGTCTTCCATCGTGTTGGATGAGGCGCAATATATAAAAAATGCACGCACTAAGCAGGCACAAAGCGTCATGAAGTTGTCCGCACCACATCGGATTGCCATGACAGGTACTCCGGTAGAGAATCGCTTGAGCGAACTGTGGTCTATTTTCCAATTCCTGAATCCAGGGTATCTTGGTACAGCGTCTTCATTCCGCCAGCGGTACAGTCTGGCAGGAGAGGAACGGGGGTCCGCGTTGCGTGAGCTTCATCGTCTCGTCTCCCCGTTCATGCTGCGTCGGCTCAAAAGCGATCCGGATATCCGTAAGGATTTGCCAGAGAAGCTGGAGTTGAAGTCCTATTGCGTACTGACACCAGAGCAGGCCGGATTATACCGCGGTGTGGTGGATCAATTGTTGGGAACACTGGATGGACAGGTCGGTATGGCCCGCAAAGGGCTTGTCCTGTCGTCGCTGACCAAGTTGAAGCAAATCTGTGATCATCCGGGTTTAATTATTCCAGGCCGCGCTGACAGCAGTAAAGCCGAAAACTCGGGCAAAATGGAGCGACTGCTGGAATTGGTAGAAACCATTCGCGAGAACGATGAATCGGCGCTGATTTTCACCCAATATGTGTCGATGGGAGAACTACTGGTTTCCCGTTTGGCCAAAATTTTGGGAGAAGAGCCATATTTCCTGCATGGGGGACTGGCGAAAACCAGACGGGACGAAATGGTTCACAACTTTCAGCAGGGAAAAGGACCGAATATATTCGTACTTTCCTTGCGTGCAGGTGGCGTGGGTCTGAACCTGACGCGTGCCAGCCATGTCATTCACTATGATCGCTGGTGGAATCCTGCGGTGGAAAATCAGGCGACAGACCGGGTATTCCGTATTGGTCAAAGTCGCAATGTACAAGTGCACAAGTTGATTTGTCAGGGGACACTGGAGGAAAGAATCGATGAGCTGATCGAGAGCAAAAAGGCACTGTCCGAACAGGTTGTCGGCTCGGGTGAACATTGGCTCACCGAAATGTCTGATGATGAACTGCGTGGTCTGATTGCGTTGCAAAATGATGTATGGATCGAGTGAGCAGAGAAAGGATGAAGGCGATGACGAGACCGCGAGTGAAGCTGGACGTAACTGACGGTCGATGGATCGTGGGATTTGACGGAAATGGGCCGGAAGGTGAATCGACGGGTGTACCTTCCGCACAACCCGTCCAATGGACTGGCCCAGTGCCTGTACTGAACCTGGAAGAGCGAGGGGCATGGCTGGAGCAGCTAAAAGCGGAGCCTTTGGACATCTACCGTCTCCTGAAAGGAGAAGCCTGCCTGTCGATGGATGAAATTATTCAACTCGCAGCTGAGACCGCCGTTTCCAGCAGAGAGAATGGAGTGGGGGCAGTCGAAGACGTGAAGGAAGCTCTTCAGGATGGACTGAAAAACGAGCCCCAACACTGTCCGGCGTTGATCGGAATGACGCCGGAAGAGCTGCTGGAGTACGTGTTTAGTGCTTGGGCTGGAGAGTTATCCCATGTGCAGAGAACCTCCCCCGCGCTTGAGCCTACCTCACGCGCGGAGGGCGGACGCAGCGGATCGGCAGCAATTAGCGAATGGATTGCAGAATCCGCAGCTGAAGGAGCATTGCATCGTCCCGGAGCAGGCTTTCATGCCATTGAAATCCATCTGCCACAGAAACTTGCTTTCAAGAAGGAAACTGATATTACGTCTTTGCTGCCGAGGTTACCCCGTGCTGAAGAAGCATTGAAACTCATACGTGAACGGGTAGCCGAGCGAGCTCGGGCTGCAATCCCGCAAAAACGTCATAATCCGTAACAATTCGGGGATATGCTTCCTTTTTCGAGACTGTTCACCTTCATTGGATAGGATAACAGCTTCGAAGTGTGTCCAAAGTTCAGTTACAATGGGGAAACGGAAAAGTCACTGCAAGTCATGTATCAATTGCAATATTGGAGGAGATACCAGCATGAAACGACATATACAACAGACGCGCACATCTCAGCGATGGACTAAAGCGCTTATTCCGGGACTGATCCTGCCGGGTCTATTGCTAGCAGCGTGCCAGCAAGGAGGATCAGGTGGACAGGAAAGTGAGCCATTAAAATCGTCTACAGCGGTACAGGAGAATGTACAGCCTTCCACCCAGCCGGATGCGGGGAATGGCAGCGCTAGCGCTGGACAAGCCACCGCGGGTACTGGAAGCGGACAAGCTGACCCTGTAATGGCGTTGCGGAGCCAGAGTGCGCTGCAAGCTACGGTTAAGGAAGAGGATGGAACAGCGGTTGTTACCAATGCGACTTCAGATACAGTCGTTGTGAACAAAAAGCGCAGCTTGCCTGTGGGCTATGTCCCGGATGATCTGGTGGAGCCGCAGGTGCCTTTTTCCTTCGAGGGACCGCATGAGAAGCGGCATTTGCGTAAGGAAGCGGCAGAGGCACTGGAGAAGCTGTTCGACGGTGCGAAAAAGGACGGCATTGAGCTGCGTGCGGTATCGGGATACCGTTCCTATAAGCGTCAGGTGTCTATTTTCAACAACAATGTAAAGACAAAGGGGCAGGAATATGCCTCTAAAGTCAGCGCCGTACCAGGTACGAGTGAGCATCAGACGGGATTGTCCATTGACGTATCCAGCCCCAGCGTAGGCAATGAGCTGGAGCAATCCTTCGGTGCTTCTAAGGAAGGTGAATGGCTGGAACAACATGCACCGGAATACGGATTTATTATTCGTTATATGAAGGGTAAAGAAGATGTGACCGGCTATGTGTACGAGCCTTGGCATATCCGTTATGTGGGAGTAGACATTGCAGAGGATGTAGCCAAGCAAGGGCTGACACTTGAGGAGTATTTCGACGAAAGCAATATCAAACTATAACCGCTACAACCAAGCCGTAATCCTGGGGATTGCGGCTTTTTGTCGTATTTTTCTTCCAAATTGAACCTTTTCAAGGTAGAATCTCGTATAGTGAACGACGACAGATGCTTGGATTTATAGTAAACCTCATGACAGAAGCGTACAGGAAGGGAAGGGAATCATCATTTATTATTCATTAACGTATCGCGAATGGTCAGAAGACACTCAAAAGGAACTGCGCAGCCTAACACGGGAGTCCGTATCGGGAGATGAGCTGTTCCTGCGCAAGCTTGTAGACGCTACGCGTCTCCATGACAAGCTGTGGGCGCATATCTCGAATGAAAGTGAGGAGCATACGGATCATTCCGTCTATGTAACCGAATTTACGGGGGAACGTGCGAAGCCTTACGGCGCGTCGATCACAGACCTCGTCCTGGCTAGTGAGGGAGGCTACAGCTCCACATTCAGCGCCTTGTACTGGGTATGGCATGAGCCTGCGTTCCGCAGTATGGATCAGCGGGAAGGCTCGGTATTTACCTTGGAGCTGGCCCAACGGCTACTGGATCACTATACGGTGCTAGGTGGCAAAACATACGAATTTATATATTCAGTATTGGACCCTCAGCTGAAAAAGGTGCATTTGTTTGTGAAGGAGGTCGATCTGTGATGGAGCATTCTTGGGAAACCATGAAATCCAAGCCCGGCTCTCGTGCACGGATGGCGGCTTTTGCCCTGATGTTGGCTGTCCCAGCCGCTCTGACGGGTTGCGGTGACGACGAATATTATGACTGCGACGAGCTTCCTGTATCGGAGCAAACGGCCTGCCGGGATTCAGGCAGCAGCGGGTATTATTATGGCGGATCGACCTATTATAGCGGAGGCTCCTCATATCATAGCAGCCGTTCATCTTCCAGTTCTTATCGCAAGAGCTCGTCTTCATCTTCCAGCTCACACAGTGGTTTTGGCAGCAGCGGCTCACGCAGCGGCTTTTTTTCTGGGGGTTAAGATGAGCATGCGTACGATTCGGCAATTACCTTATGAACATGACGAGCTTTTTCAGGGTGAAATCAGCCGTATGATTCCGTACCATCGCATGTACGGCAAGTCCTATTGCGTGCCGGCCTTAACGGTGTATCGGGAAAGCGAGCTGGCAGAGCTTCAGGCTGCTTCTGAGGCGGTACATCGTATTTATCGCAAGGTTCAGCAATTCATCCAGCGCTATATGCCGGATGAATACCTGGTGGAGCGGTTGGGAATTCATCCAGGCTTGCTGCGTGCTGCACGTATGGAGGTCGCGCCGGATGGGATCACCCGACAGGACTGGATTGTGGGGGAAGCGGGGATCAAGTGCATTGAGAATAACACCGATACCCCAACCGGGATTCCCGAGGTGGCTTATCTCGAAGGAAAGCTGCTGGAGGTGCTGCATAGTGAGGGAATGTCAAGGGATGATATTGCTCTACATGGACCCTCATCTGGAATGGATGAGGCGATTCAGTCTGCCTTGACGGAGCTCATTCATTTTTATAGCCGTAAGGGTTTGGGGGCAAAGGTACACTTCACTTGCTATGATTGGCATGTTGAGGATCAGACGAATACCAAATATATTATGCGTTTATGTGAACAAGCCGGGTTTGAAGTGGTTTATGCACCATTGGAAGAGCTGGAAATTATCCCGAACGAAGGATTGTATCACCGGGGAGAGCAGATTCACATCCTCTATCGCCTGTATCCGCTGGAATACCTGATTGATGATCGGGAAGAGGACACGGGGCTTGAGGTGGGGCAGGCGTTAATGGATATGGTGGCAGACGGGAAAATAGGACTAATTAATCCGCCGCAGCATATCATTACCCAGAGCAAAGGGTTCACCGCAACCGTATGGTCACTGTACGAGCGCAATGAGCAGACACCAGCGTTCTGCGGTTTTCGTTTATTTGACGACCGGGAGCTGGAGGTCATACGAACCTACCTGCTACCTACATACTTTGAGCCATCCGTGTTTCTACAAAATCAAGAGCCTTATGTCGCCAAAGGTATATGGGGACGAGAGGGTAAAGGGACGCATTTGATTGAGCAGCCTGAACCCGAGGAGAGACTGGAAGGCGTCTTGGGAGTGGTTGAAAATGTGAAGGCTGACCAGCCTGATCTGCTTCATCAAGTTGATGCTCCACTAACGCCTGAACAGGAGGAAGCCGCACATATTGCCGCTTATTACGAGGGACAGCCTAAGATTTATCAGCAGCTGTGGCCCATGCAGAGCGCAGAGGTGCAGACGGAGGAAGGGCTATTTCACGGCTACGTGCTGACAGGCATATTCGTGATCGGGGGGCGTTTTGCGGGGGTCCTGCCGCGAATCGGTGAAAAGGTAACAGGGGATATGGCCTATTATTGCGCTGCCGCCGTTGCCAACGAACCTTCTAATCCACCCGCTGTATAAGCTGAATTGCACAATGTACACTATTCGAACAGATCTGTTCCTATTCATAAGTATCATAAGGAGGAAAAAAATTGGACTCTCATATTAGTTTGGGCAACGCATTGGGTAATGTAGGTATCGGCCTGCTTATCTTGTTTGCCATCTTAATCGTAGGTTATTTTGTGTTCAGCTTACTGACACGTTATAACGATAATCAGGAAATCGCACGCGGCAATGAAGCGGCAGGTATCTACATGGGGGCAAAGCTGCTAGGCCTGTGTATTATCGTGGGAATGGTGTCGTATAGCAGCCATTCATGGCTCGATATGCTGACCTGGTCGGCCGTAGGCATTGTAGTGCTGTGCCTGGTCTATGTGATTTTTGATCTGGTAACGCCGCGTACCAAGGTGTGCGAGGAAATTGCTAAAGGCAATGTGGCTCTGGCACAACTGCTACGCTCAATCATCATTGGGGTATCTTTTGTCGTAGGTACATTTTTGATGTAGTCGAAATGATGTAGTTAATATAGAGAAGAGGTACAAAGAATCTGCAAAACCGAACAACGGAGCTGCAGATTCTTTTTTTTACGGGGAATTGTATTCACTTGGTGGGGACTATTCTACAAAGGTAAGGGTGATACTGCATAGCAAAAAGAAATGTGCTCCAGATATCAAACCAAATTGCAAAGAAGGGAATTCTGAACATATGAGTACCTTTACCTCCTCAATCCTACCCATTCGGGTGGGGATCATCGGCTTGGGCTTGATCGCTGAATATCATATCAGATCATTACACAGCATGTCGGGGGTATCGATTGTGGCCGTTAGTGATGTAAATGCGAACCGCCTTCAAGTCATCGGAGAGCAATTGCAACTGCCTGCTTCCAAGCGGTACTCCCATTATGAAGCATTGATCCGTGACCCAAAGGTAGATGCGATTCTGTCGCTGACACCCAATGATGTGCATTTTGACATTATTAGGATTGCGCTGGAAGAACACAAAGCTGTACTGGCAGAAAAACCATTGACGCTCACGTGGTCTGAGGCAGGTGAATTGAAAAAGCTGTATACTGTGAATCCAGTGCCTTTGCTGGTTCACTACAAGCATCGCTACGGAGCGGCCTTCCAATATGTCAAGCAACTGCTGGAAGAGCATAAGCTGGGTAAAATCTACAATATTCAATTCCGCTATCTAATGGATTCATTTTCACCGTATCGTCAGCATCCGTATACATGGCGACACAATTTAGCCAAGGCTGGCTCTGGAGTCGTGGGGGATACTGCCTCACATATTATTGATCTGGCCCGTTTTCTGATTGGTGAATTTAAAAGCGTCGCGGCGCTGCTACATATCATTACACCTGAGCGGCCCGATCCGGTCACGGGTCTGCCTGTAAAAGTGGATGTGGAAGATCTCGCCGCCTTTCATGGCATCATTGGCGATAATACCGTGGGTACCTTCATCACTCACAAAAATGCCATCGGCAAACGTCACGATATTGAAGTGGATATCTACGGCGAGCTCGGTACGCTGCACGCTAGTCTCAATAATCCGGAAAGTATTCGCATCGTGCTGCGTGACCTGGAACACCCGGATGCCGAATACGAAAATTGGGCTGTTCCACCAATCTATAATCATACAGCCGATGGCGATTTTGTTAAGCTGGCAAGGGGGGAGTTCGTGGACCGAGCCCCATTGTTCGATGACGGATACAAGAATCAGTGGGTACTTGAGAAAATACTGCAATCCTGGAGAGAGAACGGGCGTTTAGTAGAAGTGTAAGGAGGCCCTATCTCTTATCTTGTTGCGTTCTTGCCCGTTTAGCCCCGATCAGCCTCCAGCCTGTTAACAATGCCGACACAAGACAGATGGAGGCAGACGTCATAAAGACTACATGCATGCCTGCCAGAAAAATTTCAGGGTGACCCGGAACCAATCCGGTGACCCGATAACCAGCCTCTTTACTCATAATATAAAAGAGAATGGATGTGGCCAGCGTAATCCCTACAACCATACCGACGTTGCGCACCAGCGAATTAACACTTCCGGCTGAGCCGAGCTGTGTGCGGGGTACCTTGGACATAATCAGCGAGTTGTTCGGCGATTGGAATAAACCACTGCCAATACCCAGCATGGCAATCCAAAGACCGACGAGCGGGATGGAGCTGCCTGCATGCAGCTGGGCTAATCCAATTTGGGCAACGACCATAACGACCAGCCCGGCGAAAGTGAGCAGTTCAGACCCGATTTTATCGGAAAGCGCACCGCTGAGCGGGGCCACAATAACCATAGAGATGGGGAACAACATCAGCAGAAATCCGGCATAAAAAGGCGACAAGTTCAGCATATTCTGCGCATAGAAAGGCGAAATGATGTTAAAGCAGAAGTTAGCGACAAACACCAGAAAAGCACACAAAATACTGAGCGAAAACAGCGGATTTTTGAATAGTGCGAGTTGTAACAGTGGCTGTGGACGACGCAATTCCAACCGAATGAATACAGCAAAAGCAACTACAGCCACCACCAGCGAAGCAATAATACGTGGGTCTCCATACCCAACCTGCTGTCCCAGCAGCAATCCGACGAACAAGGCGAGAATAAAAATAGCAAACACCAGGCTACCAGGAACGTCAATCTTCTCCTTCACCTTGATCAGATCCTTCGGTAGAAGCTTCCAGCCAAGAAAGACTGCGACCAGGCCTATCGGTACATTCACCCAGAAAATGTATTGCCAGCCCAGCGAGGAGACAATAATACCGCCCAAGCTCGGCCCGGCGATACTGCCCAGAGAAACGAAGGTTCCGATGAGGCCAAGCGCTTTGCCCCGTTCAGTGGACGGGAAGATATCTGTTACGATCCCTTGGCTGTTCGCCATGGTCATGGATGCTCCAATGGCCTGAATGATGCGCGAAATCAGCAATAGGGAGAGTGAAGAGCTAAGACCGCACAATAGGGAGCCGAGAATGAATATGATTGTGCCGATTTTGAATATTTTGATTTTACCGACCATATCCCCTAGCTTGCCGAAAAATAAAATAGCAGTACATATCGCCATTAAATAGGCGGTTGTCACCCATTCAATTTGTGCCACGGGTAAATGTAACGTGCGAGACAACACAGGAAGAGCAATATTAACAATGCTTCCATCCAAAGTGGACATAAACGTAAACAGATTTAAAACAATCAAAATCATCCAACGTTTCTTCTGAACTTCGATATTCTCTTGATAGGTTGCAACAGTTGTAGCAGTTGAACTCATTATGAACACCTCTTTATCGTTGAAAGCCCTTTTTATTAGTTGCATGCGCAACTAAATGAACGGTTCTAGTGTACAGCAAATTAGTTGCGTGCGCAACAATAGTATTGTAAACTTTGTTTTGGTCCCAGCTGGGGATTGCCATTTTCAAGCCAATGAGGTGTATTTGATGAGAAAAAAACCGATTGGAAAGCTAATTTCCCACCTGTACCGTCGAAATCAAAAAATACTGTCCAAAAAACTGGCTCCTTATGGAATCGGCAGTGGGGGACAACACAGTTTCCTAAAGCTGATTTTGCAGCGGCCGGGCATTACACAGGAGCAGCTGACGAATGAACTTAAATTTGACAAGGCAACCACGACACGCTCTGTAAAACAATTAGAGGAATCAGGCTACATTGAACGTAAAACGGACCCCAATGATCGTCGTTCCCAACTTGTGTCTCCTACGGCCAAGGCGTTAGAATTCGCTCCTGTCTTACAAGGGATATTGGACGAGTTCAATACCGGTCTTGCCCGCAATTTATCCGAAGAGGAAGAGGACCTTCTAATCGACTTACTGCAAAAGATTAGTACAGATCCTGACGAATAAATAAATCAGGAGTTAGCATAGAGGATCGGCGGGTAAAAGAAAAAGGAAAAAAGAAGAAAGAGAAAAGAAAAAAGCAGCCATTCTCAGAGAATACTCTGTGGTGGCTGCTTGGTGCAGTCTGAGGGTTTATTGCACGGGAGAACGGTCGCCGCTTATATGGCATTCGCAATTCAGTCCAAGCTAATGCCTTCAAACGCATTCATGACTAATTGTCGTACATAGGCATCGTCTAATGGATAACCAGTTACCAGCAATCGATAAAAAACCGGCCCATAAATGAGATCGATACATAATTCAACATCGAGATGCTCCTTCAATTCCCCGCGCTCAATTCCCCGCTCAATTAGATGCCTGGCTTCAAGTCTTCGAGGATGGAAATATCGTGTTCGGTATGCCTCTGCTAATCCTGGATCAAGTTGCCCTTCACCAATTAACTCCGTAATGATTTTACCTTCTCGACTGATTAGGAACCGTACTAAATTCGTAGCATGAATAAGAATATCGTCCAATACACGACCTGTGTCGGGTACGGGCAATCTTGCCATGGTAGCTGATAGGAAACCATCCATTACTACGGCAGCTTTGTTAGGCCACCATTTATATATGGTGGCTTTGCTCACTTTTGCTCGCTCAGCAATTTTTTCTACCGTAACAGCCCCAAATCCTTGCTCCAACAGTAGTTCATAAGAAGCGGTAAGGATAGATTTTTGCGACTCAACATTACGCGGACGTCCTCTTTTACTCTGCACTGGAATGCTCACCTTCTTACATAGATATAAGAAAACATAGAAAAGTAAACTATACGTTCAGTATATCAAATATCAGGTAAGAATAAAAATTTGAATTTGCCTATTTACAAAACGAAACGTTCAGTATATTATTTGATTATCGAATTAACGAACTATACGTTCAGTATTTAAATTCTTGAGGAGGATTATCATGCAAAGAGAACAACAAGGCGTAGAAGGTAACCGTATTTCAAATTGGATGATGTTTCTGTTGGCAGCAGCATGCGGCCTTATTGTTGCCAACCTTTACTATGCTCAAACTCTGGTAGGGCCTATTCATGTGGCGCTGAGTCTTTCTTCCACAACAGCGGGCTTCATTGTCACCTTAACTCAAATCGGTTATGTTGTGGGATTGCTGTTTATCGTACCGATTAGTGACATTATTGAAAATCGACGTCTAATGATCGTATCGCTCATCATTACAGTCTGTGCATTGCTCGTTGCTGCCTTCGCCCCCAATGCCACGTTGTTCCTTACTGCATCCTTGTTCATTGGGGTTGGATCTGTAGTTGCCCAAATACTGGTGCCGTATGCTACCTATTTAGCATCCGAAGAGCAGCGCGGCCGGGTTGTAGGGAATGTTATGAGCGGACTCCTGCTAGGGATTATGTTCGCACGTCCATTGGCAAGCTTCATAACCAGCATCTGGGGATGGCAAGCCGTATTTATTATGTCAGCCATTGTTTTGACGCTGTTGACGATTCTCCTGTCGAAAGCACTTCCGGAGCGCAAGCCTGTGCCTACGGTATCTTACAGTAAACTGATTTTCTCACTAGGTACTCTGTTCAAACAAACGCCTGCATTGCGCCGGCGTGCCCTGTATCAAGCCTGCTTATTTGGCGCCTTCAGCCTGTTTTGGACGGTTGTTCCTCTACGCTTGGCGGATGATTTCGGCATGTCTCAGCAAGGGATTGCACTGTTTGCTTTAGTAGGTGTAGGCGGCGCAATAGCTGCTCCGATTGCCGGGAGATTGGCTGACAAAGGCTGGAGCAAAGGTTTAACCGGGCTAGCTATGGTCATTGCCGCCTTGTCCTTTTTGGTCATCTATATTTTTCAAAGTCATTCGACGGTTGCGCTCATACTTCTCTTTATTTCAGCGATTACACTGGATATGGCTGTATCGGGAAATCTTGTGCTTGGACAGCGTGTTATTTACTCCTTGGGAAGTGAAGCGAGAGGGCGTCTGAACGGATTATTCATGTCTATCTTTTTCATAGGTGGAGCGATTGGATCATCATTAGGTGGTTGGTCTTACGCATTAGGTGGTTGGAATTTAAGTGCTCTGATTGGAGTCATCTTGCCTGTGCTGGCTTTACTGTACTTTTTCACTGAGAAAGAAACGAGTGGAGACGTACGAAAGAAACAAAACGGGTAAAGATCATCTTTAGGCTATGCCGTACGCAAAAGCATGATCATTAAAATGGCTGTTCCCAAGAGAGAACAAAGGGGCGAGTAGAGCACGGTGTCCCATTTTGCAAAAACCGTTCCCTTTTTTCTCTTGAAGAACCCAACCCATTTGAAATCTCCTATTGAACGTAAAATAAATAAGCTCGACAACAAGCCTGCACCGTAGGAATAGAAGGAATAGAAGGAATGAAAAAACCGAAATGGTGCAACTCCCCCTAGCTGCAGGACGAACCAAGCGGCTAAAGCTAGTAAAAAGGCAACAATTGATGTCCCTATTTTGGAGGGTTTAAAGAGCAAATCCGTTCCCGTGCTTGGGATCGCTGCCTTAGCGCCTGTTTGTCCGCCGAATACCCAATATACATGCATGCCGCTCAGTATAAATAAAATTCCGCCAACTGCCCATGTAAGTAACTCCAACATCTGACTTCCCTCCTTAATTTGAAATCCACTCTGTCCAAATCATATGAATATGCTGCTGAATGGCTTCTTCACTTAACGTCTCTTGCTTGTGACGCTCATACCAACCCAAGTAGTAATGGTACAATATCCATGATCTCTGAAAGGCTTTTTCTGGCTGCATTCCCTTCTGGATTAAAAGCTCTTTCATAAACTCCATTCTCATCTGTTCAACTTCATCGAGTAAAGCACGGTAACTATCATCCTTCAATGACAGCCTGCGTAGATAAAACAGAAAATCTCCCCGTTTCGTCTTGCCGAACATCTGGGTTAGCACTTCTCGAATCCGCTCATCTGCGGCAGCATGGGTGATGGACGCGGCCATAACCTGTTGCGTCGTCTGTGCCTTCCATGTCTCTACAATCTGTCGAATATAGCTGCTGCGATTGTTAAAATACCAATAAAAACTGCTCTTACTGCACCCTAAAGCAGCGGCCATTTTTTCAACAACAAGTTGATCGATTCCACCCTGCTCAAAACGTTCCATTCCTTTTTGAATCCATTGTTCTTCTGTGACAATAATCTTAGGCATCTCTCGCGCTCTCTTTCTGTACGGTATCGTCTAGATAAAATGATTTTACAATGGTTTTAGTGGTGTGTAAATATAAGCCGATTCGTCTCCACAGCCAGATGATCAATAACGGGCATAAAATTACATAAACGCCCACTTGAAATACCTGTGAATTTGAACTATAATGCTGTAGCATATAGTAATATTCAAGGCATTGACCAAAGACATGATTTCCTTGAAGGGCCGTTCAGAGAGAAAAGCCAAGGCTGAGAGCTTTTCCGGCAACCGCATGTGAAGTTACCCCTTTGTAGCCGTGACGTTGAACATGTAACTGTGCAAGGTGGCAGTGACATCAGTAAGCGCCCACCGATTTATCCCCGTTAACGGATACCAATGGAGGGCCACGCAGGTCGTGCATGAGCATGTTCCGATGAACATGAATGTACGTACAGTAGCGAGCCGAACTAGGGTGGAACCACGAGCTGAACGCACTCGTCCCTTGAGGGAGAGAGGCGTTTTTTTGCGTTCAATTTTGATATAGCACACAATTTGAAATGGAGGCTTTAATCGTGAGTATTCAAGTGAAATTGCCGGATGGAGCCGTACGCGAGTACGAGCAGGGTGTATCCATCGCCGACGTGGCGGGTTCGATCAGCTCCGGTCTGAAAAAGAATGCAGTAGCAGGTAAAGTGAACGGGAAGGCTGTAGATCTGAACACCGTTTTGGATCAGAACGTTGACCTTGAAATTATTACGCTGGACAGTGCGGACGGCCTGGAAATTTATCGTCACAGTACAGCGCATTTGCTGGCACAGGCGCTCAAACGCATTTACGGTGAGAAAAACGTGAAGCTGGGGATTGGTCCGGTCATCGACAGCGGCTTCTACTATGACATTGATATCGAAAACCCATTGTCCGTTGACGATCTGGCGAAGATCGAAAAGGAAATGACGAAGATCGCGCAGGAAAATCTGCCGATTACACGTCGTGTGGTCAGCCGTGAGGAAGCCACTCGCATTTTTGGTGAACTGGAAGATCCATTGAAGCTGGAACTGATCCGTGATTTGCCGGAAGAAGCGGAAATTACGATTTATGATCAAGGCGAATTTTTTGACCTGTGTCGTGGTCCACATCTGCCATCAACTGGTCGCATCAAGGCTTTCAAACTGTTAAGTGTAGCGGGTGCATACTGGAGAGGCGATTCCAACAACAAGATGCTGCAACGGATCTACGGAACAGCATTCCCGAAGAAAGCGCAACTGGATGAGCATCTGCACTTGCTGGAGGAAGCGAAAAAACGCGACCATCGCAAGCTGGGTAAAGAACTGGAACTGTTCATGTTCTCCGAAGAAGCACCGGGCATGCCGTTCTACCTGCCTAAAGGTATGGTTGTCCGTACTGCGCTGGAAGATTACTCCCGTGACATTCAACGTTTGCATGGCTATGAGGAAGTACGTACACCGCTGATGATGAACAACCGTCTGTGGGAACAATCAGGACACTATGACCATTACAAAGAAAACATGTACTTCTCCGAAGTAGACGAAACTACATTTGCTCTGAAACCGATGAACTGCCCGGGGCATATGCTTGTGTTTAAAAATGAACTTCATTCTTATCGCGACCTGCCGATTCGTATATCCGAATTTGGACAAGTGCATCGTCATGAGCTGTCCGGTGCGTTGAACGGTATGATGCGTGTTCGTACATTCTGTCAGGATGATGCGCATATTTTCGTGACACCAGAACAGATTGAAAAAGAGATTACAGACGTAATCAAGCTGATTAACGAAATGTACAGTGTGTTTGGCTTTGAATTCACAGTGGAATTGTCCACACGTCCAGACGACTTTATGGGCGAACCAGCGCTGTGGGATCAAGCGGAACAAGCTTTGCAAAACGTGCTGGAACATCTGGGCATGAACTACCGTATTAATGCGGGAGATGGAGCATTTTATGGTCCAAAAATTGACTTCCACATTCTCGATGCGCTCAAACGCAGCTGGCAGTGCGGAACAATCCAATTGGACTTCCAAATGCCTGAGAAGTTCGACCTCACTTATGTGGGCGAGGACAACCAGAAGCACCGTCCAGTCGTTATTCACCGTGCCATCTACGGTTCGATTGACCGCTTCATGGGCATTCTGACTGAGCATTTTACAGGTGCATTCCCATTGTGGTTGGCTCCTGTTCATGCGAAGCTGTTGCCTGTATCCGAGAACTATATCGAGACTGCCAATGAGGTGCAGGAAGCGTTGCTGAAAGCGGGTCTGCGCGTCGAAGTGGATACTCGGAATGAGAAGCTTGGTTATAAAATCCGTGAAGCGCAATTGGAGAAGGTTCCATACATGTTCGTTATCGGGGAAAATGAAAAAACAACCGGTACTGTAGCTGTGCGTAAACGGGGCGAAGGCGATCTGGGATCATTCAGCATTGCGGACATCGTAGAGAAAATCAGCACAGAGATTCACGAGAAGCAGTAATATTGGATTAAAAAATATATAAAAGAGCCGTCAAAACCATGATCATAGTGGTTTTGACGGCTCTTTATTTATACATCATACATAAGTTCCTAAGCTCCAGCAGAGAGAGGGAACAGCCTCGATTGAATGCTTTAGTTATCCTGTGCCTGTATGCCTAGCACGTCTGCGACCGAGAAGTGGCGTGATCTGCGGGGAGGGAAAGTGCCTTCAAAGCTGACTCCTCGGCTCGTTTGACCGAGGCCTCTTCCACATCCTGTTCCTCGCTAAGCGATAAAATTTCGCCACGCAATTTGAGCATTTTCTGATCCAGTTCGTAGGTTGCACGTGCAGCTTCGGTCAACCCGTTAACTACGTGTTCGGGCACTTTCTTATCAAACTTATAGTACAAAATATGCTCCATACTGGCCCAAAAATCCATAGCCAATGTGCGCAATTGAATTTCGACCTTAATCCAGCGTGTGCCCTCAAACAGAATCAATGGAATCTCCACAATGACATGTAGGCTCTGATAGCCGTTGGGCTTAGGATGGGCAATATAGTCCTTGACCTCTAGAATCCGAATGTCTTCCCGTGTGCGGAGGTGATCCATCAGACGATAGATATCTTTGACAAAAGCACATACCACGCGCATGCCTGCGATATCATGAATTTCACGCAATATATTGTCCAGGGTGACCTCATGCCCTTTGCGCCGAACCTTTTCCACAATGCTGTGGGGTTCTTTGATCCGGGTTTTAATGTGCTCAATCGGGCTAAAACCATCTATCAGTTTCCATTCCGTCTGGATCAGCTTAATTTTATTCTTTAACTCCTCCAGAGCGAGTTGATAAAGGACGGGAATCTTTCTCCATTCCTCTAGTTGCTTGGCGTCAACACTGTTCTGGTCCAGCTGTAGCTGAAATTCCTGCAAGGGCAAAGGGACAGCATTCAAGTGCTTCCAATCCGGTTCATTCACAGAGCATTCTCCTAAATGAGGCTTACGATGTCCTCGATCTATTTCGTAAAAATGGATTACCGTATATATTGTACACTATGTCAAAACGTACAGGCAAAGGAGAGACGGACAAAGAAATAAGAAATAAAATAATAATTATAGTGGTAAAACCGAGTAATCCGATGTATAATTGCAAAAATGCTGATTTAAAGCATTAAATTTTTAAAAAAATAGCACAAATGTTGAGTAGTCGTTATTAGATCAAAAATATAAATTATAGAAAATGAGGATGAGCAAAATGGCAAAAGTAGAAAGCTTTCAATTAGACCACACGATTGTAAAGGCTCCTTATGTAAGAGCAGCAGGAGTAGAGCATGATGAAAAAGGAAGCACGGTACAAAAGTATGACTTGAGATTTCTGCAACCGAATGAAGACGCACTGCCAACAGCTGCTGTACATACGCTGGAGCATTTATTGGCGACGTATCTGAGAGACGAAATCAAAGGCATTATTGATATTTCTCCTATGGGCTGCAGAACGGGATTCTACTTGATTTTATGGAATGAACACGAGCCTGAGGAAATTGCACTTGCTTTGGAAAAAACGTTGAAGAGAATTCTGGAAACGACAGAAGTACCGGCTGTTACTGCTTTGGAATGCGGAAACTATAAGGATCATTCTCTTTTCTCTGCGCAGGAATATGTGAAGATTGTGTTGGAGGCTGGCATTAGCCGCGATCCTTTCAAAAGAGTATTTTAAAATCTATGATTTCAATAGACCTATCTCATCAGACAGCAGTAGTGACAGGTGGTAAGTCGGGTATAGGCAAGGGGATTGTAGAGCTTTTCATTCAAAGTGGAGCTAAGGTGATTTCTGCTGATATTTCATATGAAGAGCCGTATAGAGTGATCAATTCACAGTTGGTTGAAACTCAATTGGACATATCCAAGCCGGATGATATCGAAAGATGGTGCAATCTGCTAATCAGCGAAACGGGAGTTCCTGACATATTGGTGAACTGCGCAGGTACTTCTACGATGGATTATGTCATTGATAGTGAGTTGGCTGATTGGGAGAAAGTATTTTCAATCAATTCAACCGGGCTGTATGTAGCGTCCAAACGGTTTGCCAAGGAAATGGTGGATGCGCGTAAACCGGGGCGAATTATCCAAATTGCTTCACAGGCTGGAAAAAATGGATATCGGGCTATGGGCGGATATTGTGCATCCAAACATGCGGTTCTCGGCTTGACCAAGGTGATGGCCATTGAGCTTGCTCCGCATCAAATTTTGGTGAATGCGGTTTGTCCAGGTATCGTAGAAACGCCGATGAAGCATCGTGAGCGGATTGAAGGGGGCGTCATCCGCGGAATGACCGCCCAGGAGATATATGAAGAAGATTGTTCGCAGGTACCATTGGGGAGAACCGCCGAGGTAGAGGATGTCGCCAATGTGGTGCTGTTTTTGGCAAGTCCGCTCTCCGCATATATGACAGGACAAGCGATTAATGTTACAGGTGGAATGACGATGCACTAGCATACTAGCATGATCTGGGGGAAAACAACATGAAGAAATCGTTCGTTTTACTATTAGGGATTAGTTTATTACTCGTAGCTGCAGGATGCGGCAATAAAAGTACAGACAGTAATGGCTCCAGCTCCGCTTCCGGTGCGGAAACGCAAAAGGTAGTCATTGGATCCATGGGGTCTGACGCGCAGATTTGGAAGCATATTGCTCAATCCCAGGCCGCCAAGGATGCCAAGCTGGATATTGAAGTAAAGGAAATTAACGGTGGAATCGAAACGAACAATGCGACTAGACAAGGCGATGTGGACGTGAATGCATTCCAATCGTGGGCGTATCTGGTGAGCTATAACAAAGAGAGCAAAGCCGATTTGAAGGCGATAGCCACCACCTATCTGGAGCCGATGGGGATTTATTCGCAAAAGTTCAAAAGTATTGATGAAGTGACCGACGGAGCGTTGGTGGCTTTGGCGGACAATCCGGCGAATACAGCAAGAGGTTTGAAGCTGTTGGAAGCATCCGGTTTGATTAAACTTAAAGCTGACTTTAATGATGCTTTAGGTACAGTCAATGATATTACGAGTAACCCAAAAAACTTGAAATTTGAACTAATCGACGACAAAACTGGTCCGCGCGTGATTCAAGATGTAGGCTTGGTGTTGATCGGGAACACGATTGCTTTAGAAGGCGGTCTGAACGTACTGAAGGATTCCTTGTTCCACGAAGAGATCAGTCAGGCGACAAAGAACAATATTAACGTTCTGGTAACTTCAGCGGATAAGGCAAACGATAAGGGACTACAAAAATTAGCGGATCTCTATCATAACGAGGATACTCAAAAGTACATTAAGGATGAATTTGGCGGTACCAAAGTAGAGGTTAAAGAACCTGTTTCTTATTTGGAAGGACAAACTGCAAAATAAACATAAAAGAGGTCAGCCAGTTTTCTGGTTGACCTCTTTTATTCGTTAGAGGCTTCTACTGGTAATTTCAGTAGTCGTTTTGCATTTGAGCATGGGTTTCGGCTCGATAATGTTTGGGAGAGAATCCCTTTACCTTTTTAAAAATTTTTGAGAAGAGTAAAGGGTCATTATAGCCGACTGAACGGGAAATATCGCCTATCGAAAGTTCAGCGTTACCCATCATTTCACAAGCTTTGTTGATCCTGTAGCGAATCAGATAGTCCTGAATGCTGGTGTTTACTCGTTGTTTAAATAACGAACATAAATAACTCCGATTGAGTCCGATAAAATTTGCAATATGCTCAATGGTAATTTTCTGAGCATAATTCATTTCGATAAAATCCTTCACTTTTTCAACATAAATTTCCGCCCGACCTTCCTTTTGTCCAGAGAACGTTGCCGGACTGAACTCAATTAGCTCCGATAACATTGAGTAAAGCAGCCCGGCCAATCTGGTTTCCCGAGCTTTATGATACCCACTTGATTCGTTCATTTGCTGCAAATACTGATAAATCAAATGCTCTCCTTCAAAGTAGAGGATTGGGGACATCATCGTCAGGCCTGCCTGCTTGAGGAGTGTTTCTGCCAGTGACCCGTTAAAACCAAACCAGCAATAAGACCAAGGATTCACTACATCGGCTTGATAATAAGTGATGACTTGCGGGCAGATTAGGAACCATTGTCCTTTCCGTAAGCGATAACTGAACCCACCGACCTCGAAGGTACCCTCCCCGTCCAAAATATAATGGAGCAGATAGTGATCTCTTATAGCAGGTCCAAAAAAGTGACCGGGTATGCATTCCTCTATGCCAAACTGAGTTAGATACAATTCAGAGTGCTGTTTACTACGTGGCAAATACTCAATCACGGTATATCTCCTTATGTAAATTATCAAGCATTATAACATAAATAGTGAGTACCATGCCATGTACTTCATATCTAAAATTAATATATGATTTCTATAGAACCTATTGCTATATCATTGAATCTTATCAAGCTTTACACCATATGGACTTAGTTGATGGCTGTTACAAAAGGGTTGTTCTAAGTGCCATTTTAGGTGTGGATCTCCGATGATTATTATCTAAGAGAGGGGTTATTTTCCCAATGGGTATCATTGTTCAAGAGCAACCGGGGCTGTTTCATTTGCAGTCGTCGGGCATGAGTTATATTATTCAGATTGTCGATGGATTTCCTGTGCATGTATACTGGGGAGACAGGTTGAAGCACCGTGAGCCCATGGCTGATCTATTGCTTCACACTCCCGCGACGGCTGGATTAGATCGGCTGCCGCAAGAATACCCGCAGTATGGGAGTGGAGACTTCCGTACACCGGCGTATCAAGTAGAGCTTGAGGATGGAACACGCATCACGGAGTTAAAGTACGATGGTTACCGGATCATTAAGGGAAAGCCATCTTTACCCGGGCTTCCGGCCGTTTATACCGAGAATGAAGCCGAAGCGGATACGTTGGAACTGGAATTAAAAGATGCCTTTTCAGGTCTTAAAGTGGTTCTTCTTTACACCGTCTTCGCGGATCGAAACGTAATCGCTCGTTCGGCTCGTCTAAGTAATGCGGGGGAACAAAATCTTCGACTCCTCCGCGCGCTAAGTGCCAGTGTCGATTTCGCGGGGAAAAGCGATTTAGATTTCATGTATCTTTCGGGAGCATGGGCTCGGGAAGGGAATATTTCCCGCAAACCGATTCTTCAAGGTGAAACCCGAATTGATAGTAAAAGAGGCATGAGCAGCCATCAACTCAATCCTTTTACTGCATTAGTCACGCAGGAGACCACGGAAAGCCAGGGTGAGGCATTCGGCTTTAGCCTTGTGTACAGCGGGGGCTTTGAGGCGGGAGCGGAATTAGATTCATTTGGCTCTACACGGTTTAGCATTGGCGTAAACTCGTTTGACTTTTCATGGTTACTGAATCCAGGGGAGAGCTTCCAAACGCCAGAAGTCGTTATGGTTTATTCCGGTCAAGGACTGGGAGAAATGTCGCGTACATATCATCGCTTGTATCGGACTCGGCTTTGCCGAGGGACATATAGGGATGAAGAACGCCCTATTCTGGTCAATAACTGGGAAGCTACCTATTTTGACTTCGATGCGGACAAGTTGGTATCGATAGCGAAAGAGGGGGCTGAGCTAGGCATCGAACTCTTTGTCTTGGATGACGGTTGGTTCGGCAAACGGGATTCTGACAATTCGTCTCTCGGTGATTGGTACGAGGATCGTCGGAAGCTGCCAGACGGACTGGCCGATGTCGCGAAACGCATCAATCAATTGGGGCTTAAATTCGGGCTCTGGTTCGAGCCGGAAATGATCTCTCCAGACAGCGAATTGTACCGCAAGCATCCAGACTGGTGTCTTCACGTTCCAGGGCGGCGACGTAGCGAAGCCAGATGGCAGCTGGTGCTGGACTATACTCGCAAGGAAGTGCGCGATTACATCTACGATTCGCTGGCTGCCATTTTCTCCAGTGCTCCAGTCTCTTACGTGAAGTGGGATATGAATCGGTGCCTGACGGAAATTGGTTCCGCTGATCTGCCGCCGGAACGCCAATCCGAGACTGCCCATCGCTATGTTCTTGGATTGTATGAGCTGTTAGAGCGCGTCACCACCGAATTTCCGCATATTCTTTTTGAGAGTTGCTCAAGTGGTGGAGGACGTTTTGATCCAGGCATGCTTTACTACATGCCTCAAGTCTGGACTAGTGATAATACCGATGCGGTGGAACGCCTGAAGATTCAATATGGAACTAGCCTTGTCTATCCTGTAAGCGCCATCGGAGCCCATGTGTCGGCCGTTCCGAACCATCAAGTTGGACGCATAACGCCCCTTGATTTTCGAGGTGATGTCGCCATGTCTGGAAATTTTGGATATGAGCTTGATCTCACGAAATTCACCGATGAGGAAAAAGAGACGGTTAAACGTCAAGTCACAGCATACAAGCAGATTCGTGGCTTAGTACAGAAGGGTGACTTGTATCGCCTAAAGAGTCCGTTTGAAAATAACGAGTCGGCTTGGATGTTTGTTTCCGAAGACCAAGAGGATGCCATCGTCTACTATTTCCAAGTGATGGCTGTTCCGAATGCACCTTGGCGAGCCCTGCGCCTTGACGGACTGAATCCAGAACTCGAATATGAAGTTCAGTCTGGAAATAGCGGGGAAAAGTCTATCCATGGGGGGGATAGGCTTATGAAGTTGGGCCTCCCTCTTGTCTACAGACAGAAAGACTATGAAAGTGGATGGTTCAGGCTTCGGGCCATAAGGTCCAGCAAGGCTTAGGGCTTAAAGGATCAGTACAACAGTACAATTGGCGAAAGATAGAAAACAATTGATTGAGTTATGCATGCCCCTTTTTGTATGAAAAGGGGTATTTTGCGCGTATCAGCGTACTGATCGGGGAGGGCAAGCCATGTTTTTTATACGAATGATGAATGACATGAAACTGAGAAAGAAGATGACGCTTACATTCATTTCGGTAGCTGTTCTTCCCTTGCTGTTATGCGGCCTGTTTCTGACGGGGAAGCTTCGAGAGGCCGTCATTAGGGGCGCTTTTATGCAAGTATCCAACAATGTCGAGCGGGTCCAAAATCGTACAGAAGAACTGATTAAAGTACCACTGGACATCTCGTATCGGCTAACCAATGATAACCGGATGAAAATGGTGGCTAGCCAGAAGTATGACAGCTACATTGAAGTCATTCAGGCTTACCGGGAGTATACAGGTATTCGTGACTACCTCCAATTGTACAAAGAGATATCTGGCATCCGAGTCTATGTCTCTAATCCTGGAGCATTGAACAACTGGGAATTTATTCAGCCGGACGAAAGAATCACAACCGCAGATTGGTACAAGGAGGCCATCGCACAGAAAGGATTGGCTGGCTGGAACTTAATCAAGGATGAGAGGGACGATGCCGATTATCTCAGCCTGATTCGTTCATTCGCAGTGAATTCACTAGGGCAAAAAGGAGTTTTGGTCATCAATGTTAGTAAGCGCCAATTAAATTCAATCCTGAATCAGGAATCGTTCCCTACCTTGATCGTGGATAACCTGAATCAGATCGTCGCGTCCAATGAAGCAGAGTTGTTCGGAAAGAATCTATCTGAAATTCATGCCGACGAGAATATACTTTTCCAACAGGAGGGAAGTTACAACACACTCATTAATGGAAAAGCGTCAAAAGTGGTGATCGCAAATCTAACGCCACAGAACAGCTGGAATGGACTTCGCATTATTTCCGTTTTTTCCGTTTCCGAGATTACCCGAGATGCCAATCAAGTGATATGGCTCGGCGGAGTCGTGATCACGGCCAGCCTGATATTTGCAGCCTTACTTATCTATGCTTCTGCTTCGCTACTATCCAGAAGGCTTCTTCGCTTGAGCAAGCATATGACCCAGGTAGGGGCGGGCTCATGGGAAACCTATCTCCATATCGACGGAAAAGATGAAGTTGGTCTACTATCGAAGGAATTTAACGCGCTCGTCAGTAACGTAAACCATTTGGTCCAAGAGGTTCAAGAAACGAATCGTCAGAAAAGTCTGGTGGAGCAAAGACAAAACGAGATCAAGTTCAAAATGCTGGCAAGCCAGATTAATCCGCATTTTCTCTTCAATTCTTTGGAGTCCATCAGAATGGAAGCCCACATTCGCAAACAGGACGATATCGCCAAAGCAGTATGGCAGTTGAGCGCGTTGTTACGCAGCAGTCTGGAGGCCGGTAACGACAAGATTCCGCTGCGTAAAGAGCTTGAGCGGGTGTGCTGTTATCTTGATCTTCAAAAGTTCCGGTATGAAGAGCGTTTGGAGTATCGCTTAACGATTGATCCGGATTTGGAGGAAATGTTGGTTCCACCTCTGATTATCCAACCATTGGTGGAAAATTCTATTGTACACGGTCTGGATAATCAAGCAGAAGGAGCTGTCATTGAAGTGAAAGTAAAGGAAATCCCAGAAGGGGTCCGAGTTATGGTATGTGACAACGGCGCCGGTTTCACAGGTGATCGTCTCGCCCTTGTACGAGAAGAGCTTGCTGCATCCGTACATGAGCAGGAGGTCCAGCGAATTGGATTGCGAAATGTAAACGATCGTCTTGTCTTATTGTATGGGAACTCTAGTGCCTTAAGCATTGAGAGCGAGCCGGGGAAAGGCACTTGTATTCAGTTTTTCATACCTGGGGGTGAATCCAAATGATTAAGGTAGTTATCGTTGAAGATGAGCCGAAGCTTCGTCAAGGCCTTCAAACGCTGATTCCATGGGAGAGTCTTGGGTTTACCGTTACAGCTACGGCAGCCAATGGAAAAGAAGCATTGGAAGTCATCCAGGAAAAGTCCCCCGATGTCGTAATCGTCGATATCCGCATGCCGGTTATGGATGGCTTACAGTTGATTGAGCACTTGAGATCTGACGGTCATCATTTACATTTTATGATCCTCAGTGGATATGCCGACTTCGAGTATGCCAAGCAAGCGATCAAATACGGGGTGTGCGGCTATCTCCTTAAACCGGTGGACATTGTTGAAATGTCGGCCAGTTTAAAGCAGGTACGCGAGCGGATCGAAGAGGAGCGCCTTCAACGGGAGTGGCGTAAGAAGGAGGTTATAAATCGGGATTTATACCTGCACAGCCTGCTCGTCTCTCAAGAGAGGACGGAAGATCCCACCAAGTTGAGAAGTAAGGCAGTAGAAGCAGACTTGTTGTGGACCCACTACGAAGTTGTGGTCGTGTATCCGCGCGTTTCCGAAGTGGACCGTTCCGATGTCGCATACCAGCTTTCGAATGGATTGAAGGCAACGATCGAGGGGCAGATGATGGGGCTTGTCACAGTAATCCCGCCGTATACGGTCCTTTTGCTCAACGAGCCGCTGCGTGGAAGACAACGACGCGAAACTCTGTACAACGAGATTCGTAACGCTGCGGATAAGGTCCGGTTCGCCGCTGCAACCGGAGGGGGAGTAACTGCTCCCGAAGATATTTGCAAATCTTTTTTAAAGGCCCAGGAAGCGGTAAAACGATCCTTTTTCAGCGAGAAGAACCGACTGCTAGATCCGTATCCTTTCTTTTCTCCTTCGCTGGCTTCCCCCGGATTGTCTGTCGATAAAGCTGAAGAAACGATGGAGGAATTCATCTTCCGCCTGTATTACAGTCTGGAAGTAGGAAACCAGAATGTCATACTACCATTGTTGAACGAGGTGGCAGCATTTTTTCTCCAACAGGGGCAAGACGAGAAGTCGATCAAAGAGTCGTTCTTCTTTCTATCCAATGCGATCATTCACAAGCTGACCGCGGGGTTCTGTATCGAGTTGAAAGAGACGGAGGAAGTTTCCCGTTTTTTGAATGGGATATACCAGCATGAACACCTAGATGACCTTTTGGAAGAGACCTACCGTTTCCTGCTAGCTTTGGCGAAAGATTCCGAACCTCGTGGAAAGGAGCAGGAATTCAAAAAAATGATCGACTTTATTCACAAGCATTATGCAGACAACCTGAGGCTGGAAGCATTAGCAGGACTACTAAACTATAGTACCGCCTATTTGGGCCAGCTCTTCAAGAACAAGACAGGGGAGTACTTTAACACCTATCTGGACAGAGTCCGTATCCACAAGGCAAAGGAGTTGCTGGACCAGGGAATGAAAGTTTACGAAGTCGCTGAAAGCGTGGGCTACACAAGCGTCAACTACTTTTATAGCAAATTCAAAAGGTACGAAGGCTGTTCACCGTCGGAATATAGAAATCCATAATTTGTGGATGATTTTTCCCGAAATCCGTTATCTGGGCTCTGACTCTCCTCTGTTTTATGATGGATTTTAAGAGAGGGGATGAGAAAATGAAAGCGGTAACAGCAAATTCGGAAAACGTATACAAAAAAACGAAGAGGAATGCTTGGAAGGTATTTAAAAGCCAAAGGTATCTTTACTACATGTCTATTCCGTTTGTTATTTGGGTCTTCGTCTTTCAGTATTTGCCGCTATGGGGCTGGACAATGGCATTTCAGAAATACAGACCCGGTTTGAGTTTTTTTGAACAGAAGTGGGTGGGCTTGGAGCATTTTCGTACTTTGTTCCAAGATGATCATTTCTACCAAGTACTGCGGAACACGTTGGCTATGAGTCTTATGGGACTGGTTGCTGGTTTTATTGTACCGGTTGTCTTTGCTCTATTGCTCAACGAGGTCCGCATACAAGTGATAAAACGATTTGTTCAGACCGTATCTTATCTGCCACACTTTGTTTCATGGGTGGTTGCTGCAGGCATCGTCACCAAAATGCTTTCAGCGGATGGCGGTGTCGTAAACGATATGCTCATGGGTCTAGGCATCATCGATCAGCCAGTCCAGTTTATGGCCCAAGGTAAATTATTTTGGTGGGTTGTAACTTTCGGAGACATCTGGAAGGAAACGGGTTGGAACGCCATTATTTATCTGGCTGCCATCGCCGGTATTGGTCCTGAATTATACGAGGCTGCGCGGGTGGACGGCGCTAGCCGATTCCAGCAAATGTGGCACATTACGCTGCCGGGAATCCGGCCGACCATTATCATTCTCCTGATTATGTCTATTGGCCATCTGCTCGGTACGGGATTCGAGAAACAATTTCTGCTGGGCAATCACCTGGTCATCGATTACTCTGAAGTACTTGATTTGTATGCGCTTAATTATGGTCTGGCGATGGGACGTTACTCTTTCGGAACGGCCATTAATATTTTCAATTCGGTGATAAGCCTAGTCCTATTGTTTGCGGCTAACGGAATCTTTAAGCGCTATACCAACGAGAGCATTATGTAAGGAGGAGAATGGACATGGAGGCTGTCAAAAGCACTACGCCGGTCGGCGGATTAAACAACAAGCTTCAGGCGAAATCACCACAAGACCGAATCCTGGGGGTAGTTGTTTATCTTTTCATGATTGTGGTCACCGTTCTGACGATCTACCCGTTCTTAAATGTGCTGGCTATCTCTTTTAACGATTCGGTAGACACCATTAGAGGGGGAATCACCATCTGGCCAAGGCAATTTACGTTGAAGAATTACGATTTGATTTTCACCTATGAGGGGTTAATCACTGGATTCAAGATCTCCTTTCTGCGGACCATCATTGGCACCGTAGCGGGTTTGGTCAGCGGCTCGATGCTTGCTTATACACTTGCCCGAAGTGATTTTCAAGCTAGAAGGTTCATCTCCATCTTTCTTGCTGTCACTATGTATGTTTCCGGGGGGTTAATTCCAGGTTTTATCCTGATGAAGGAACTGCATCTAATTGATACATTTGCCGTCTATATTTTACCAGGTCTTGTAAGTGCGTTTAACGTCTTCATTATTCGTTCCTTCATTGACGGTCTGCCTTATGCGTTACAGGAATCAGCCAAGCTGGATGGTGCCAACGATTTCACAATCTACTGGCGCGTTATACTTCCTCTTTGCAAACCGGCATTAGCGACCGTAGCGCTCTTCTTGGCGGTTGGGCAATGGAACTCTTGGTTCGATACTTATCTGTTTAATGGGTCCAATGAATCGTTGACGACCCTGCAATATGAATTGATGAAAATTTTGCAAAGTACGACAACAAGCGCAACCAATTCCCAGGACGCTGCCAATATGGCGGAACGTATGGCACAGGTATCCCCGGAATCGGTTAAAATGGCAATTACCATCATTGTTACCGTGCCGATTCTTATCGTCTATCCTTTTTTACAAAAATATTTTGTTAAAGGTATGACGCTTGGAGCGGTAAAAAGCTAAAACGAAGCAGCAAACATTCATTATACAGGGAGGGTTCGCTCCATGAAGTCAAGAAAAAACAGAATGATCGTATCTTTCGTAATGTCACTGACTTTAGTGGCTACCCTAGTAGGGTGCAGCGGTAATAATCCGTCTGAGGCTACCAAGGCCGTAACTACAGGTGACATCACGCTTACTTATTTTTCGGAAGACTCCAGCACGAATTGGAATAATATGAAGGATGAAGTCGGCAAGGTCATCGCGGAAAAAACCGGAGTAACTCTAGATGCTGAATTCGCTGTCGGCGACCCGGTCCAAAAGATTTCATTGATTGCAGCCACAGGAAACTATCCTGATTTAATCGCTGCTAAGGCGGATGTCGGCAAACTTGTCGATGCTGGCGCAATCATTGATTTGACGGATTTGATCGACAAACATGCACCAAACATCAAAAAAATGCTAGGAGACAAGCTTGTTCGGGCGAAGTACAGTTTAGATGACCAATCCATCTATGTTATTCCGACCTGGTCCGCTGTCGAAGAAGAAAAAATCAAACCCGACGTAGGATTTAAACTCCAGCACCGTGTCGTCAAGGAAGCGGGATTCCCGGACATTCGTACAGTACAGGATTTCGAAAAAGTCATTAAGGACTATATAACCAAGCATCCGACGGACGAAAATGGCAACAAAAATATCGGACTGTCCCTAAATGCCGACGATTGGCATATGTACCAGGTAACCAACTCAGGCTTCCAAACGACCGGGGGACCAGACGACGGCGAATACTACATTGATCAAAAAACACACCAAGCGACTTATCATTTCCGCCGACCGGAAGAAAAGGAATATTTCCGTTGGTTAAATCACATGAATGCCATTGGATTGCTTGATTCGGAAAGCTTCGTGCAGAAGACCGATCAGTTTAAGGCAAAAGTGGCTTCTGGCCGCGTACTGGGTCTAGCCGATCCAGAATGGGACTATGGCGATGGACAAAATGCACTGAAGGCGGAAGGCAAATTCGACCAGACTTACGGTCATTACCCAGTCACCATGAGCAAGGAGTACAAGGATACCAACTTCTGGCTGCCTGGTTTTGATGGGGGATACGGAATCTCGATCTCAAGCAAGTGCAAGGACCCGGTACGCGCTATTAAATTCCTCGATTATCTGGCATCGGAAGAGGGTCAAGTCCTGAATAACTGGGGAATTGAAGGCAAGCATTACACGGTTAAAGACGGCAAACGGACGATTATTCCGGCTGTACTTGAACGGATGAACAATGACAATGCGGCTTTCCAAAAAGAGTCCGGAATCGGTCTATATTGGAACTTGATGGTCCATTATGGTGATGGCATCAAGGACTCAACTGGCAACTATTTTACTCGTAGTTATCCGGAACTGCTGACGGCGACTTATAACAAGTCGGAGAAGGAAGTTCTGAAGGGCTATAAGATTGAGCACTGGAAGGATCTATTCCCGAAGGAAGATGAATTCCAACCGAGAGCATACGGAGCAGCTTACACGATGTCTCTTCCCAATGACGATCCGGCTGTTATTCTCGGAGCCAAGATGAAGGATATTACATGGAAACGAATTCCGGAAGCTGTCATGACCAAGCCGGAAAACTTCGACAAGGTTTGGGATGCCTACATGGCAGAACTGGAGAAAGCCGGAGTACAAGAAATGGAAGAATCTTTTACCAAGCATATCCAAGACCGAATTAAGCTGTGGTCCACTAACTAACTTGATTCACATAAAAGAACGGGGCCGCTTCCACTTTCCTGCCGGAAAGGAGACGGTCCTTTTTCATAATGGTTTGCCATAGACGACTTTTGCTCAAGGCACAAACAAACAGCGGCTACCCCGGATATTTTAGAGGTGGCCGCTGTTTGTTTAAAGTAGACTACTTCGTTACTTCATGACGCTGACGGGACGGTATAGTTACGGATACGGTAATTCTCATAAAAGCGTCTTACTCCGCTTTATTTTTGGATAAAGTAAGCAGGTCTTGAGGAAGCTCATCCCTCGTGATCACGTAATCGCTGTTGAACACTTTTATGAGATGATCCAGGGAGTTATATTGTCCATTGCGGATGAAGTCGCCCGTCCATGTCGTGAAAAAGAGCCAATGCGCTGAATATGTTTGAAGCAATTCGGGATCGCTAATCGGGCCGTTTTCAGACAGACCAACCAGCTTCTTACCCTGCACGAGATTTACCAAACTGTCGTACTTGCCAATACTTGGGCTATAATTAGCCGCCTGGTTGTAGATATCCACACTTACAATATCGACGACATCATCCCCTGGATACCAGTCGGGACTCTCGGAGTTCCATACCCAGATCAGGTTGTTCAGGTGATGGTAGTGTGTTAGGCGGTCGTACATGATACGGTATAGCTGCTTGGCGGAGTCTGGACCTTGGGCGCCCCACCAGAACCATTTGCCCTCCGCCTCGTGCAGCGGTCTCCACAGCACCGGAACGTGAGCGTCTTGGAGGCGTTTCAACTGAGCAGCAATGGCATCGATATCCCTTAGGATAAGCTGATACTCTTCCGACTCGGGATGACTAAGTGCATATTGAACGTCGAATGTAGTAGCGTCCGTGTAAAACCCGCGCCACCATTCTTTACCGGGAATATCATACAGTCCCTTAGGAGCATTCCAGTGCCATGCGAATGTGACAAGTCCACCTTCTTGGGCCCATTGAATTGCCTTTTCCACCTCAGTTGAGGTGGCGCCATGCTCGATGCGAGAGGGGGAATAATCCATCATGTCCATTGATAACATGGCAGGATACTTACTAGTTTGGTCTTTAATCCACTGTGCATCCTCCAAAGTGTGCTGACCGGAAAGAATGTGGCTGCCGTAACTATCCACGAGATAACCCATGAGTGCCTTGGTTTCCGCAGTCGCATTCGGGTTTACTGGCTTTTTCTCAATTTGATGCAGTTTCGGGGGGGACACTGCTGATAGCTTGACGTAATCGATATGATATTGGTCCGAGTCGACATTGAACTGTAAGATATTGTTTCCCGAATTCAGCATCAGTTTACCGCCGGATACCTCTGTGTAGCTTGCTGTTGTCGGCAGTGATATTTCGCTGGTCTGGCCGTTGACCACCAATTGGGTCTTTTTGTCTCCATTGGGGTTACTGTAACCGATTGCAAGATTGTAAAGCCCGCTTGAAGGTGCATTATAGGCAAAGGTTAACGAACCTGTGCTTTTGAAGGCTGCGTAACCGCTACCCGAATAGCCTGTATCAGCAGCTTCGATCTTGACCTCACCAGTAATGACTCCGTCTTCGGCTTCCATTTTGCTAATTGCAGCAGGCAGATTGGCGAATTCAACCTTCACGTATTCGATCCCGTAATATCCCCAGCCTCTTGCAAAAGTAAGCTCGTTTGTGCCGGCATTCAGCATGATCTTGGTTAATATTTTCTCGTTCACTGCCGCACCTTTCGGAGGAGCAGCCAGCGTTATGTTCTCAGACATTGTGCCATTGACCTCGATGCTGGTATCCTTGGAGCCAGTGCCCGCCGGAATGTAGTAGCCGAGGCTCAGTCTATAAAGACCTGCTGTAGGCACGTTCACTTTAAACGTGGCCGTCCCGTCGGACTTGCCGGAATTTGGGTCGTAGTCATAAAAGAAGGATACATAGCCATCGCCTTTATAAAGCGTATCGCCGGTATAAGGTGTATCCCGTTTTTCTACACCGTAACCTTGAAGAATTGCATCTTTGGAGCTGACGACGATAGAAGAGGAATTGTCGTTAGTGGATGAATCTTGACTTGTATTCATCGTCGTTCGGTCTTCAGCATCGGTGAACAAGTGAGATGATTCTGCTTTTGCTAAGCCTGGGATTAAATTGAGAGATATCAACAAAAAGGATAAGACAACAAAACTGAGAATACCGAAAAACCTTTGTTTCCAATGATCTGGCATATGACTCACTCCTTGAAATTAGTCGTTGTTACCGCCTGAATTGACCTGCAAAGTATAATTCAGAAAACGCTTTCATTAGTGCGTACATACGAAGTACACTTTGAAGTAATCGATGGCGGGTGATTAAAAACCAGCTTGCACTTTTAAGAATTTTTTTCTTCCCTTGTATGCGTTTTCAATATTTGGTATTCGTTTTTTGGCACCTCACCTCTCTTTAATTTCATCATAAATTAGAGGCGAGGCAGGAACCATACAATGAATTTCGGAGAAAATCATCCTTAAATTATGGATTTTTATACTCTGGTGGCAAGCAATCTTCATATATTTTTTGAAATGTATAACCCAAGATTATTAAGGCTATATAGGGTAAGCGGGAAGGATAGTTTCAATTTGTGGTATCATGCCAATAAGAAGATTACCCACATGGAAATGAAAGGGATTAATACATGATTTCTCATCGACTGCTTACCTACGAAACTATTTATCAATTAACGGGCCAGATTCATAGGGATCAACACTTGTTATTCTATAGCTATTTAACTCAACGTAAGGAGCAGGCTAAATTTGTTGGTCAATATGTAGATGACAAGCTGACAGGGGTCTTAGCATACTTTTGTGGGCTCTCCTTCCCTGCGTTTTCTTTCCACTGCATAAACCGAGAGAAACTTAACTTTCCAGCACTTATTGCTTTTACAGAGGAACTCATTCAACTTAAGAAAAATACCGTTTGTGGTACAATCCTGGGTGATTGTGACCTACAACTTTTTCAGTCTCATGGGCTCATAACGGGTAACCCACAACGTTTCTTAACAATGAAGCATAGGGATCAATCGAAACTGCTCGATTCAAACGTGGCTGAGCTAGTTAAGGAAAATGACATTTCAGATATAGTGGATTTATTGCGAAATGGGGGCATGAAATTTTTTACGAGCAGCGAACTTGAACAATATCCTTTCCTTGGGATCAAGGAATGTGGCCATTTTATTGCCGCAGGCGGCTTCCACTTTTATGGTTCTAAGCTCGTGGAGCTCGGAAACATATATACAAGCTCTGCTCACAGGGGGAAAGGACTAGCAAAGCACTTGACGAGCCAACTTACAAAACTGGGTAGAACACTATCATCAGATGTCTATCTGGGAGTACTGGAGGAGAACCAGGCTGCTGTACAACTTTACAAAGGATTAGGATATGAGGTCACGGCTGAGCAAACGATTGTTGATTTTAAACTATCTATTGATTGACGAACTAGGCCAGACTTTGCTTGAATACAATATGGAGAAAAACTCGCCTTTATAGTGGCGAGTTTTTCTTTTTATATCAATCTCATAAGCGTGTTATTCAATTGAATTTTTCGTTGCCTTGTACATATTTTCTACGTGTTCGTCGACTTCATTTCGTGACATGCGTAAGCGAGCCACAGAAGTACCATATCCGATCTCTATTTTCCCCTCTTCTAATCCTTTGAAAATTCCATCTGCGAAGGCATCTAACGGCTCTCCATGCGTATGCAACCCTGCTCCACCTAAATTTGTATTTACTGCTGGCGGGACAACCTCAATTACCTCTACAGACGTATCAGAAAGCTGGTGTCTTAGGCTGATTGTAAAGGAATGAAGTGCCGCTTTCGTTGCTGAATAAATCGGAGCAATCACAAACGGCGTAAAAGCTAACCCAGAAGTGACGTTAATGATAGTCGCCTCTTCTTTTGTTGCAAAATAGGGAGCGAACAACATGGATAGATGGAAAGGTGCTTCAATGTTAGTGGTGATTTCTTTACTGAAATAATCCCAATTGCTTTTTACATCCGTTTTTAGAACGTTAAAGCGTTGCTGGATACCGGCGTTGTTAACTAACACATTTACTTCTGGATAGTTGGCTGTTACCCAATCCGATAAAGCTATACGCTCGGATTCCATATTCAAATCACTTACATGAGTAATAAGGCTAGGCAATTTCTCTTTCGCTTTTTGAAGTACATGTTCACGCCGTCCAGAAACAATGACTTTATTTCCAGCTTTTAAAAATCGTTCTGCAAAGGCTAATCCTATTCCAGTACTTCCACCGGTAATTAGTATTGTATTTCCTGAAAGTTTCATTATATGTTCTCTCCTTTTATTAGTTTTCGTTCTTGTTTCCTGAATGCGCTGTGCCTAAACTGTAACTTTAACTTAGATAAAATTATATATAAAAAAACGGCAGACTAGGATTTTATTCTCACATCCTAGTCTGCCGTTATTTATTTTATTTAGTCTGTCTAAAACTTATTTTCGCAAAAGACAGTTCCATCCGGCTATGTGCGCCTCACATTTATCTGGCCGGGATGTTGCGCGTTCCCTCCGTCATCGGGGAGGAGCAAAGCGGACACACCGGCGGCGTGCCTGCATTGGTCTCCGTTGTGCGGCGTCCACCTACTGTGTCGCGCCGCATCCATGCCTTGCAGGCGGCGTCCGTGCATTTCCACACAGGCACATTGACGCGTGGCTCTGTCTGCGACTTAGCCGCCGCCGAAGCCGTACGTGCTGTAGGGGTTGCTGGGGCTGGTCCCGGCCTGCTGCTCACACGGGTTGCCGTGCCAGACATTGGCGAACCACCGCCAGCCCGGCTGCCATACCCCGAAGTACCCTTCGGTTGGCCGAAGCTACTGCGGCGCGTTTCTGGTTTGGAGACTTCAGGGGTGACCCCATAGGCTTCCAGCAGAAAACGCGACACGGCGGCAGGCTTGCCGTGATTGGAGGCAGGGGAGGTGATATACAGCAGCTCCTTCGCCCGGGTAACGGCTACGTAAGCGAGGCGACGCTCTTCCTCCAGCGCAGCATCGTTATCCACGGCTGTTGCGGGGGCGGCGCCTGCCCGACGATCCTCTGGCAGCTCGCTGTGTAGAGCTGAGCTGTGCGGCAGGATGCCTTCGCTGGCCCCGATCCAATATACGCAAGGGAACTCTAGTCCCTTGGCTCGGTGGATCGTCATGAGCCGAACAGCATCGCTGTCTTCCTCTCTGCGCAGAGATTCCATCTGGCGGTGGCGCTCGGAAAGCTCGTCCGCAAAGTTGACGAATGCCTCTACCGTGTCAAAGCGCTTGGCTGCCGTTTCGAGCTCCTCCAGACTTTCTTGCATCGTTTCCTTATAATGTGTCCATGCGCCTGTATCTCCGCTTTCCAAATATTTGTCATAAAAGACGCGCCGCATTTCTTGAATGGCATAGGCAGGCTTCATGGTAGTGAGACTGCGAATCAATCGAATGCGTTCTTTCACCTGTTCACGCTGAAAATCACGTAGTCGATCCCAACGGCTGAGGTGGATTAGCGGGTATTTTTTAGCCTGCTTCTTCTCTTCACGCATAATCCATTCCATTCCGGCCTCACGAGAGACATACAGCGGTCCAAGGGTGCTTGGAATAGATTCCATTCGCCGGGGATTCAGCGACAGACGCAAGTGGTCCATTAAGGGACGAATCAGAGATTGATCGTAAAATACGGCTCCCGCTCCGTACTGAATAAATGGGACATCCCGCATAATCAATTGCTCAAAAATAGATCTGCTTCCGCTGGCTGTCCGGTGCAAAATAGCGATATCCCGGTAGCGAAGCCGACCTTCCTCTACCTGTCCGAGTAGATGAGTAACAATATGTCCCGCCTCTTCCTCAGGCCCGGATGGGGTGGCAAACTGTGGCGGCAAGCCCTCACGCCCGGCAGCCGCAAGACGTTTGGAACGTCGATGAACATTTTTAGCGACGATGTTGGAACCCAGCCCCAAAATGCGCGCATCACTACGATAATTAATATCAAGGGTGATGACCTTTGCATCTTTATAGACCTTGTCAAATTCCAGAATGGAATCCTGGCGGGCTCCGTTAAAGGTATAGATCGTCTGGTCATCATCTCCGACGACCATCAGATTGCGATGCCTCGCAGCCAATCGCTGCACCATTTCGTATTGCAGGGCATTCGTATCCTGGAATTCATCCACCATGATATAGGAAAAACGCCGTTGAAGCGGCTGAAGCACATCCGGGTCACGCAGGAGAACAGAGGCACGTAGCAGAATATCGTCAAAATCCATCTTATTGCGTTCCTGTTTCCACGCTTCATAGGCGAGCATGGCACGCTTGGCATCCGCTTCCTCGCGCATGGTTTCCGGCAACTCGTCTGCGCTACGGCCTTCCGCTTTCCAGGCGGAGAGTGCGGACAGCAGGCTTTCCGGCTGGAAAGCCTCACTCAGTCCAAGCTGGCGTAGCATCATTTTCATAACGGTATGTTGGGCCTGCGTTTCACCGAACACTTCGTCTTGCACGCCGCGATGACGCAGCATCGCCAAAGCGAATGAGTGGAAGGTACGCGCCTGTACTGCGCGTGCAGCGGCAGGTCGCACACCGGGTAATCCCGCGATGCGCAGCTTCATTTCGGCAGCTGCTTTGCTGGTGAAGGTCACCAGCAGGATGGAAGATGCAGGGACATCCCGCATCGCCATAAGGTAGCCTGCACGGGCTGCCAGCACCGTGGTTTTGCCGCAGCCAGCCCCTGCCAGGGTGAGAAGGGGGCCTTTACCATGGCGTACAGCCTGAATCTGCGGGCGGTTCAGATGAATGCCGGCGTTCTCTATAGCACGAAAATAGGCTGCGTCTTGGTCGCTGTCGGGTACCAGCGTTATACTGGTATCCATAGAAGCTCGACGTGCCTGAGGGCTCGTCGTTGAATAAGGAACCCCGATGGGTCGGGGGTAAAATGCAGGATTTGGGTTCATGATCCTGAAACCCCTTTCGTTCTTAAAATCTTCCATTTTCACAAATGGGGGTAGTTTTTGGTATGATAGAGTTCTAGTCAGCTTTAGATGATGATAAGAACAAGGCGATGGACTAAAATGATACTGAATTCATGCGGATCTAGAGCTGGAGCGTCAGAATGTTAATAGGTTGACGCCAATGCCTATAGCCTTCAAACAGGCAATATGACCGCATTCCATTATACAGGAGTTCGAGGCTTGCCAACAGAAAAAAACTTTGGGATATACGGACGGTACAGTGAAATCCGGCTGGATATGGGGAGGAAATAACGATGAAGCTGATTCAACGTATAAAAGAAGGCGCTAATCGCGCAACAGAAAAGGCGCAGCATGCTGTCGAGATTAGTAAGATCAATTCGCAAATTACAACAATTCAGCAGGAAATGGATGTACACTTTTTACGAATGGGTCAAATCTTTTACGAAGGCTATCGGGCGGCCGATATGTCAGTGGCTGAAACCGAGATGACACAGTTGTCTACTGCTTGTGATGAGCTTCAGGATGAAATTGATGAGCTGCGTAGTAGAATTGCAGAATTGAAAAATGCCCATTTATGTACTTGTGGTGCAGTTGTGCCGCTGGATGCGAACTTTTGCCCCAAATGCGGACGCAAGCTGAATGAAGGGCAGGCTGCCTCCAAGCAAGTAGCGGCCGTGCGGGAAGAGGTGCCGACAGACGCCTATTCGTTTGATCTGCGCAAGTCAGAGGCAGTGAAGGATGCTGCGCCTGCTTACACGGAGTATGCAGTAGATGAAGTCATCGATCGGCATGAACAGGATGAGCGGTATGAAACGCATGATCCAACGGAATTTGACCGCAATTACACGGTGTCTGATTTTACTCCGGAAGAAAAAGCGGCATTTGATGAAGAGTGGGAGCGCCGTCGTCAGGAAGAACTGGAGAAAGAACACCAGCGTCTTGAAGAACTGGAACGTGAGCGGGAGCGTCAAGAGGAGCTGGATGAGCGCATTCGATATTGGAAGGCCAACAATTCCGGGTCCGAGAAGCCGGCAACACCGTCTACGCAAATACGCGAAAATGTAAAATGCCAAATCTGCACAGCGGAACTACCCAAAGGCTCCAAATGGTGTCCGCGCTGTGGAGCTGAACAGATTTGACGCAGCCGAACAGGCTGCCGCAGGACACAGACATAACGCCGGGCAGCATAGGGGGAACAGAACATATGGAGCGTTTGCTGCAACATCTGCGGAATCTGGGTTTTACGGAGATGGAAGCCAAGGTGATGGTCGAGCTTTCGAGACAAAATGCAGCGTCCGGCTATGAAGTGGCTAAGCGTTTGGGGGCATCGCGCTCCAACGTGTACGCAGCTTTGCAGCGTTTGGCCGGACAGGGATATCTCAGAGCGAGTGCAGGAGAACCTGTACGCTACAGCATGCTGCCGCCGGGTGAGCTGACCCGGATGATTGAAGGGCAGATGCGGGAATCCCTGCTGGCGGTGGAGAAGGAGATGCCACGAACAGAACCAGCCAAGCCGACCTTTTATAACGTGGAAGGTGACCGGAAGGTGCTGGAAAGCCTGACACGCGAGCTGGAACGGGCTAAGCATGAGATTGTGCTGGATTTGTGGCGTGAGGAAGCCGAACTGCTGCGGGAAGAGTTGAAAAAAGCCGAGAGTCGGGGTGTGCGACTCCTATGGTCCTGCGACAACGGAGAAAGCATGTTGGGGCCGTGGCTACCGCGTGCATCTGGTACAAACGGCCAGGAACCGTCAGGGCGCAAGTTTTCCTTTGTTATTGACCGGCGTTGGTGCATGCTGGGAATGCGGGGAGAGAATTGCCCGACACAGGCGCTTATTACCGAGCATCCGGTGATGACAGGTTTGCTGCTTGATCATTTTGCTCAGGATCTTATTTTGTATGAACTGGAGCATGATATGGGCAGCGAGCTGTCGACCCGATATGGCTGGCGGTATGAAGGCATTGTCGGCAAATATATGTCAGCCGGAGAATAGGTTAAGGACTACTGGGAGGGAAGTTCCATTAGAGCCCGGCATACAGATGTAATATAGCCCGCTTGATGAGGCACAAATTGATCCGGTGTAATCAGGCGGCGAGTTTTTTCCGGGTTCGGCCCCGACGTAATACCTTGGGCTTCGATAAATGGAATATGGCCTTCAAACAGGGCCAGTGCTTGCTCAAGGTCTGCTTCGTACAGTCCAGCTACTTCTTCCTGCTGGAGACAATAGGCTTCCAGGGGCTGGTTGGACAGCAGTCCAAACACCGAGCTGATCTCCCGATCCCAAAAAGAGGTGCCCTGTGCGGTACCTTTACTTTCATACCGAACGGTCATCAGCGGTGTTAAGGAGGTAAAGGGAACATGAATGCCCAGTTCTTCCTCCAGCTCGCGAGCTGCCTGGGACATATCTTCGCCTGAGGTCAAATGCCCTGCTGCTGTAATATCGTAGCATCCGGGGAAGGTGTCCTTTGTATCCTGACGCTGTTGGAATAGCAAGCGGCGGCCTGTCGAAGTGTCTCGTGCCAGCCAGCAGTGAAAGGTATGGTGCCAGTATCCCTTGGCATGTGCTTCCTGTCGAGAGGCTGTGCCAAGGGGGTTGTCTTCATCGTCATAGATATCCAGAAGCTCGCTAGTCATCGTGGTTCCTCCTATAATCAGCAGAAAATCAAAGTCTTACTTTACAGTATAACGTGTTTTCCACCCTGACGATATGATGGTCGATGTGGAATGTGGAGTAGCTTTTGGGGTATGCTGGGAACATGGAGATTTGCGCCATAACATAGGTTTATGATTGAAAGGAGCGATTTTACATGGAATGTATTGTACATTTCCGAGTGATGCATCCAGAGGAGCCCAAAGAACTGCGCGGGCTGATTATGCTGGAAAGCGGAGGCAAGCCGGGGATTGACCAAATAACAGATATGTTCAAAAATATGGGCTATGATGTGCGTCCAGACAACCCGGAGGAATTGATTTTTAAACCAGTCGATGCCAGAGCGAACTATACATATATCCGGGTTATTGAGCTGGATACGGGTGAGGAAGTTTACCAAGAAGACAGAGATTTGCGCGCGATTTTGGAAAATTTGCTGAATAAACATTAATTAAAGATCAGGAGAGCTAACCGATGGAATGAGATCAAGCGATCCTGTCGCCATTCTTAGGAACGGAGAACCAATGATGAGATTGTATATTATCCGACATGCAGACCCTGATTACCCTAACAACACCATCACGCCGGAGGGACATTTGGAAGCCAAGGCACTGGCCAAACGACTGTCCAGTCATGGATTGGACCGTATTTACGTCTCTCCGTTAGGGCGGGCTTTGGACACAATGCGCTACACCACCGACTCTCTCGGTATGACTTATGAAGTGGAGGACTGGACGCAGGAGCTGGCTCTAAAGCTGGAGGATACTCCATACGGTCGTCTTTCCCATTGGGATTTGCCTGGTGAAGTGATTCGTTCCGGGTCGCCTCTGCCGACTCATGACTCTTGGAAGGAAATTTCCTATTATCAGGGGACGCAAAGTCCCGAAACCTTCGAGCGACTGAAGGTTCATTCTGATGAATTCCTGAAGCGGCAAGGCTTTGAGCGGGTGGAGGGCAGGTACCGAATTTTGAAGCATACCGAAGACAGGGTAGCCGTATTTTGTCATGGCGGCTTCGGGCTGACCTGGCTTGCACATCTGTTGGAACTACCTTTGGCTTTGGTCTGGTCCGGTTTTTGGATGCCGCCTAGCTCTGTAACCACCATCTTGTTTGATGAACGCTCCAAGGAATGGGCAGTTCCCCGTTGCATTGGCTTCGGTGATGTCTCCCATTTGTACGCAGAAGGTTTGCCAGTCAGACCTCGGGGTATTATTACCAACTTCAATTAATGGGATTTCTATACGATGCCAAAACGGCTTAAGACGAACCACCGTCTTAAGCCGTTTGTTGTATTCATAGGAGTGTAGGTTGAGTCAGCGTGATTCAACGAATCCCTCTAGCTTGGATGTGCAATGTGCACAGCGGGTAGCAGCTATAGGAATTTCCGACAGGCAATGTGGGCATTCCTTGATCGTTTTTTCCTCCAGAGGTTTTTCTTCCTCTTTGCGCTTCAGCATGTTAATCCCTTTGACGAGCATGAACACACAGAAGGCCACGATGAGAAAGTCCAGCAGGACATTAATAAACTGACCATAGGCAAGGACCGCAATTCCTGCTTCTTTGGCTTGTGCTAGGGTTTTGCGTGTACCGTCAGCATTTAGAGGATCGGCGGCTTGTAAAGCTACATATAAGTCTGGAAAATTCATGCCGCCCAGAAGTTTACCAATCGGAGGCATAATAATATCGTTCACCACAGAAGTGACAATCTTGCCAAACGCACCACCAATGATAACGCCGACCGCGAGGTCAATCACGTTACCCCGTACAGCGAATTCTTTAAATTCTTTAATAAAACCTTTTCCGCTCATGTGATGTACACCTTCTTTACATAAAATCATTTATTTATAATACATGCTATGCCTACTGAGGGCAATTCCAAATTGATGTATTGCACTTTGTCACAAAACCACATGTTCATTTGTCTTCTATATGTAAACCAATAATGGAGGCGATGTATCGTGAGTTTAAGATTTAATCACAGAGCAGTGAGTCCTAGTACATTCAAGGCAATGATGGAGATGGAAAAATATATTTCCGGCCGTTTTACAGACAAAGTATTGTACGAACTATTGAAAATTAGAGTATCCCAAATCAATGGCTGTTCCTATTGTCTTGATATGCATGCAAAGGATTTGCTAAAACTAGGCGATTATGCTGACCATATTTTGCAGCTTGCTTTATGGCGGGAGGTTCCTTTGTTCACGGAAAAAGAACGTGCTATGCTTGAATTAGCCGAAGCGGTCACTCATATCTCAGAGCAAGGGGTACCTACAGACTTGTATAATCGGGTCAGAGAACATTTTACAGAGGAAGAGTACGTAGATTTGATTACCGCAATTAATGTGATCAACAGCTGGAACCGGATTGCCATAGCGACCGGGATGTATCCAGGCAGTCTTTAATGAATAGGGGGCTATGCTTTGTCTGGCAAAGAATACGGAATTGAACAGGAATCGGTGGATGTAAGTCTGGAGGAGCTGTATCAGAAATATCGCAAATATTCTTTTGCCATTGCTTATCGCATGCTTGGAACGGTTACAGATGCCGAGGATGTCGTTCAAGACTGCTTTGTCGAGCTGGAGCATAAGCCCCTGAATGACATACAGAACCCCAAAGCCTATGTAGCCAAAATGACGATGAATCGGTGTCTCAATCTACTGAATTCTGCGCGCAAGCAAAGAGAGACGTATGTAGGACAGTGGCTACCAGAGCCGTTGGGTGAAAGCGCGGATCTTCCTGCCGATTGGTTAGAACGTAAAGATATGATATCTTACGCATTTCTGGTTCTGCTGGAGCAGCTAAAGCCGATAGAACGGGCTGTTTTTGTGCTGAGAGAAGCTTTTCAGTATGATTATAAAGATATTGCGGAATTACTGGGCAAGACCGAGAGCAATTGTCGTCAGTTGTTCAGTCGCTCCCGTCGTATTCTATCTTCCGGAGACTCTGCTCCTGAAGCTCCAATCAGTCCTAATATAAATAACTCTTCCCGGGTAAAACTGCTGGAACGTTTTACAACTGCTTTTCTCGCCTACGATGTGACTGCTATGCTGGAACTACTGGCTGAACAACCTGTATTCGTGTCAGATGGTGGAGGTAATGTGCATACGGTGATGAGACCGATGGTTGTACGCAAAGGCGTTCTCGCACTGTTGACCTCTCGTCGGGTATTAACCGTTTTACGAGAAAGAGATGTGGTCCACACGGTCATCAATGGTGAGGTTCAGCTGGCATTTCTGAAAGACGGTGAAGTGAGAGAAACCTTGTGTCTCAGACTGGCACCGGACGGGGAGCATATTCAGAATTTTTATTTAATGGTTAATCCAGATAAGCTAGGACACATTCATATAAGGACAGAAGAAGCAAGCGTAAAAGAATGAACTGCCCAAACGGAAAAACCTTGAATCCTTGTTTAGGATCAAGGTTTTTTGCTGTCTTTATAACTGCCGGGCTTGATGAAGAGCCAGATCGCCTATCCAGGGAAGCTTGAGCCACTTTCCTTGTCCCGCACGAATTAACAAGATAATCCACATGGCAAGGCTTGTCAGCGTTAGCAGGGAAGCGAGCAAAGGACCGAGTAGCGGAATGAATCCGACTAGCACATGCCCGATCATGAGGGCTACAAAAAGAAGTATGGATTGCAGTGCGTGAAATAATACGAATCGGCTTTTCTTTTCCAGCATGACAAAGGCCAGCGCTCCAATAAATGCGAACAAATAGCACAGGACAGCTGCTATATTTTCATCCAGTCCTGTGGAAGACTTATAGACTGACATGTCAGGCATATCCTCCTTTATAAATGATTCAAGCTAAGTCTCCGTACTATACAAGCTATGAGGACAGGATTGAAGGATATGCCCGATCTCGGTAAAAAAGTTAACTCTACATATTGAACCACTTTCACCTTACGAATTGCCTGATAGTCTTTCCCGAGAATCCGTTTCTGTTCCCGCCAAACGTTTTAGAAACGTATTTCTCCAGTTTACGGACAATTCTTCCACTTCGAGAATTTGTTTAATACCCTCGATATGATCCTTCTCTTGATGCATAATTCGATTGGCAAATGAAACCGTAATTGCTTTCGGATGGCGATGAAGGAGGGATAGTCCGTCGGCTTTAGAGACAACTCCCTCTTCCAGAACGCGGAAGTAGAATCCCGTGTAGCCTGTTTGCTGTACCTTCAGGGGCATGTCGGGTACGCCGTACTTGAGGGACAACTTGTAGCAAGGCTGTCTCGGCTGGCTAACTTGAACGATAGCTTTGCCAAGCTTAAAGACGTCTCCAATGCAAACGTCGGATTCTAGCAAACCCTTTATCGTTAAATTTTCACCGAATGCGCCGTAATCGAGCGGACTCCGCAATTCATTTTCCCAGAACGGGTAGTGCTCGTAGGGATAGACGCATACAGCTTTCTCGTGCCCTCCGTGATGAACTAGATCGCCCTGCCCATCCCCTTCGAAGTTTAGATAAGATAAATACAGATATTCATCTGTGGCCGACTTGAATATCCCCGTAGAAACATCCTTCTGATTAAACCGGATCTGCTTGGGCATGCCGACATTAAGAGAAAGGATTTTAATAGATGCCATTCGGATCACCTCTACTCCAAATTTTGGTCAACGAGTTTCGCTAGATGCTTCTATATTCGCGTTCCTGCATTCCTGTTCCGCTTTCATCACGTCCATGATGACTCCGCCTTTTTACATTTCGGTAATTCCTCTTGTGACTCTGTTCGTCCCCGTTTCCATTTTACACTTCTCCATGCGCTATTTGCGAATTAGAGATGTGTATAAAAATACGAAAAAGGCTGAACGAAAAAGATTCGTTCAGCCTTTTAAACGGTTATACACATGTTTTGCACATGTTGTACGCACTTTATCCACCGCATAATAGTGTTTATCCACAAAAACAAAGTGGTTTATACACAACTTGTGCACAAACTGTAGACAATATTACAATAATTCATAGTTTGCGCACAGTTTGTCCACAAACTATCAACATATTGGTAGTAATTGTGGATATACTTCCGTAATTATCGGTCGCCAGTTTTTAAATGACGGCGCGGGTGTGTGATTTTACCCATTTTATTCTTGTCATCCTCTTTGGGGATAAGTCGTTCATCGGTACGTCCTTCGTGATGGTTCTCAAAGGCATATTCGGTCATTTTCCACTCAGAAGTACCCAAAACAACATCAGCGGGAAAGTGCTGGCCTCTGTGCAAATGCTGCTCATGTCCATCCTCATCCACATAAATACCATCCACTTCTACCTTTTCACCCGTTAGTGGGAGTAAATCCTTTCCTTTGTGTTCCATTGGTATCCCCTCCGTCTGGCTTATTCTTCGTTAATTTGTCCGGACGGAGGTTCTTTTATCCACAAGCTGCTGTAAAATATCCTCGGCAATCTGGTCTGCGGGATGAGGTTTGCGAAGTAACTCAATCGCCTGCTTCATTTCCTTAGCAAGAGAGGGAGTGGAGATCAGATCCAGACAATGTTGAATCAGTTCCTCCGTTGTGCGAGCAATGCGGGCAGCTCCTTTTTGCTGCAGATACAGAGCATTATTTAGTTCCTGACCGGGTACGGGTTTGAACACCAGGATAGGCAAACCCGATGCGATGCTTTCCGAGAGTGTGATACCGCCGGGCTTTGTAATCACCAGACTGCTTGCTCGCATAAGTGCTGGAACGTAGTCCACAAATCCGTAGGTGTAGATGTCGGGGTGGTCTGCATACAGCGCATCCAATTCTGCTTTCAGCTGCTGATTGCGTCCGCAGACGATCAGCAGTCGAAGCTGCGGCAGCTGGCTTAAATGATGACAGATATCCAGTATGCCGGATAACACACCATACGCACCTGCCATAATGAGCAGCGTGGTCGTCTCAGCTTGTAACGGTGGGATTACCTGTTGCTGATCAGGGGGTTCGTTGACAGATAGGTTATAAAAAGAAGCGTGAATCGGAATTCCAGTCGCGGCAATACGTTCGATAGGTATTCCCCGCTGTGCGGCCTCCTGCTGCAGATCCTCAGTAGCTACATAGTAGCGGTCAATATCGGGATGTAGCCAGCGCCCATGCAGGTCAAAGTCTGTAACCACGTTGACAATAGGCAAATTCATCCCCATTTTGCGGCGTAACGCTGGAAGAGCGAGCTGCGGGAACGTATGGATCACGAGATCCGGTAATTCCTTTTTCAGTGTGAGAGCAAGTTGACGCATTCCGAATGAATGCAACACATGGCCAAAGGCTGATTTAGCCTGCATACCGCGCGTGATGTTATAGACCCAGCCGTAAAGCTGTGGAATGGTTTTGAAACTTTGCATATATACAAATTTGGTCAGCCCATTCAACCATGGATGAGATTCAGCCATCAGGTCGAGTAGTTGTACCTCGCAGTGTCCGAGTCTTCGCAGACTATCCATGATTGCCCGGGCGGCCTGCACATGGCCTTCCCCGTAGCTGGCGTATAAAATTAGAATTTTCGGTGCTGAGACTTTCATGATTGTTTAGCCCCCTATATTCAATAAGCACATGTAGCTCATTTTAGGAACGTTCCAAGTTGAGGGAGGATACGGCTGGCAAGACGAAACGCTCTAGCAGTGTTCGTGGGTTTTTCCAACGGCTCACCTTGCTGTCTGCTGTAAATACCACGACTGCATTCGCTTCCGGTATCAGATATATTTGCTGTCCTCCATGTCCGTGTGCACACGCATAGTCAATGCCGTAGAGTCGTCCAGTCCACCATTGGAATCCGTAATCTCCGAATTCTGGATAGCCTTCAATCTGTCGCTGCGTCGCCTGATGCAGCCAATCGGCTGGAATCAATTCTCTTCCATTCCAGATGCCTTGATGAAGGCAGCAATCGCCGAATTTAGCCATGTCTCGCGACGTCAGATACAGTCCGATATGGCCCATGGTGTAACCCTCTGGATCTTGTGCCCAACCACTTCTCCCGAAACCTAACGGTTCGAATAAATGCTGGAGAGCGTACGTATAGGCGTCCATGCCACAGCAACGGGTCAGGAGCACGGACAGCAGATGTGAATCAACACTGCGATATTGGAATACCCCGATTTGATCCTCCTGTACAGGTAAGCGAAGGGCAAAGGACGGCCAGCTCTTGCTGCGATGAAAACGGTGGATAAAGGCTTCGCCGAGCTTTTTGCCCGTCTGCCAATACAAGCCTGACGTCATAGTCAACAAATGACGAATCGTAATCCGCTCTAGCAGTGTTTCCTTCCGCCGGGGCAAATACTCAGGCAACAGCTTATGCACAGCCGTATCTGGTCCGGGCATATCCCCACGTGCCATAGCCATGCCGACGAGCGTGGAAGTGAAGCTTTTGGTCGCGGAACGCAAATCGTTCAGAGCGCTTGCTTCATGACCGTTGTAATAGCGTTCCCAGATCAGCTTGCCGTGGCGAAGCAGGAGAAAGCTGTGCATTTTCGGAAATTTAGCTCGGATTTCATGATCTGCCTGATCAAGTAGGGAGGCATCGATGCCTTCCTCTTCACAAGTTCCGAGGTTCAGCGCAGACAGACGGGCAACAGGTGCAGTGAACAGTGGAGCATAACGGCTCATCCCTTTCCCCCCTTTTTATGTTTATTTATTTTACCCCAAACACATACGCTCCAAAAGCCGATAAATAAGGTATACCTCTATGCAGCAGCTAATTGAGAACTCCAAATGCTATGAAGCGTAAAAGATAGGTAAAATCAATGTAAATTTACTGGAAAGCTGAAAGCTGTATCTGAATATGGTATAATGGGGTAGTGATTCAGCCAATAGAAAATCGGTTAATAATAGTGTCAGGTACATGCCTCGCGTAAGGCATTCCCGACCTAAGCTGCACTAGACATACTACTTCACTGCATAAGGACATCAATACTTTTCGGCATTCTCTTCAACGGAGCACTTATTTTCAACGTTTTGGGAGGGAGTTACATGGCAACGAAAGGTCACAATGAAGTTAAGGAAAGTCTGCGGGAAATGACTCGAATTTTCCGGCCTAAGGATCCCAAAAAATTTGTAAAGGAATATGTGCGAAAATACCGGATAACAGGAGGGTATGAGGAAGAGTTGACCATGGTGGTGGAAAACGAACTCGGCCGCATCAATTCTTCAGTATCTTAAAGGGTTCGCTTACCCGAACAACTAGAAACACGACTTTTATAAACCGTCTTTCCCTAGAGGAGACGGTTTTTTTGTGTCCGTCCTGCATACAATGGGATAGGTTTAGTGAATTTGTATGCTCAAAGGAGGCGGATTCCAATAGAAATAGCGATACGAACACCGGAGGAAATCGGCTACATCAGGGAGGCCGGACGTATTTTGGCAGATTGCCATCGTGCGCTGGAAAGTCGTATTCTTCCGGGAATCACAACGCTTGAAATCGATGCTTGGGTGGAGCAATTTCTATGCAAGCGTGGAGCTACGCCTGAACAAAAGGGCTACAAGGGGTTCCCTTATGCGACCTGCGCTTCGGTCAATGAGGTGGTATGTCACGGCTTTCCCTCGGAGCGGGTGCTTCATGATGGGGATATTGTAACCATCGACATGGTGGTTAACAAGGACGGATGGCTAGCTGACCGGGGATGGACCTACGCAGTGGGTGACATCAGTCGTCCGGTAGCAAGGCTGTTGCGGCAGACCCATAAGGCGCTGATGCGCGGCATCGAGGTTGCCCGCCCCGGCCGGACATTAGGGGATATTGGGCATGCGGTCGAAAAAGCGGCAGGCTGGCGACGGTACGGTAACGTCAAATCTCTGATCGGGCATGGGATTGGCCGCCAAATACATGAACCGCCGGACGTTCTCCACTACGGTCGTGCTAGAACGGGATTGCCACTGCGCGAAGGGATGGTGATTACCATTGAGCCGGTATTTACCCTCGGACCCGAAGGCGCGGTGCTCTGGGGGGATGATGGTTGGACCATCAGCACAGCAGACGGCAGTTGGGGCGCTCAATATGAGCACACCATTGCGATTACAAAGAACGGTCCTTATATTTTGACCTCATAAAAGAGTATTGTGCCATAGGGAGTCCAATGTGCGGGTTGTGTGCATAAGACTCTCTTGGTAAGTTTTTTTAGGATGGCATATCCGCTTCACCAAACAATGAGCTACTTGTTATAGATCATAGATCGCGATTCGGATCGTCGGTATAATAGGAGGCATAATATTGGAAACTAGGAGTGGAACCCACATGATGATTAGGGAAGCGATGATATCAGATGCCGAAGACATCGCCAAGGTGCACGTAGACTGCTGGAGAACGACATACAAAGATATCATGCCTGCCGAGGTTCTGGAACGGCTCTCCTATGAGCAAAGAACAGAATTGTGGAATGCGAATCTATCTACTGAAGACGGTCATCTCGTATATGTGGCTGAAAATGAGAAGGGGGAAATGATCGGATTTGTGAGTGGAGGTCCAGAAAAGTCAGGGGAATATCCCCCGTACGGGGGAGAGATAACGGCTCTTTATGTTTTGAGTGAATACCATAGTTTAGGGCTCGGCAAGAGACTATTTCTGCGGTTGCTTCAACACTTTAATAGTATGGATATTCACTCTGTCATGGTGTGGGTGCTGGCAGATAATCCAGCGTGTACTTTTTACGAAAAGCTAGGGGCCAAGCCTGTAGTCGAACAGCATATTATTAATATGGGCGGCAAAAACCTGAACATGGTGGCTTATGGCTGGCTGCTATTCTGATAGAATACGCTTTTGTCCTTCCAAGGCGCGAATAGGCGCGATATTTTGCGTGAATTCCAGTGTTCCCAAATAGCGTCCTTCGGAATCACGAACGGCAAAATAACGGATGTAGACAAATTTGTCCTTGATTGGAATCCAAAAATCTTCAACATCCTTGCGTCCGGCCTTAAAATCTTCCAGCAGTTTCTCAACGACATGCACGCTTTGCGGCGGATGGCAATTTTGCACGGTACGACCAATGACGGCCTTTGTGCGGGCAAAGATACGCTCTTTACCGTGAGAGAAATAGCGAACAACATCATTTTCATCGATAAAGGTCAGATCCACAGGCAGGTGATTCAACAGTAGCTCCAATTGTTGTACGGATACAATCCCTGTCTCGAATCGTATGAACCCTTGCGGAGTACCAGAAGTGGAAGTGTCTTCTGTTTGCTCAAGGGCTTCTACAGGTTCCTCTGCCCGTTCAGGTATCCATTCACGCTCAGGAGCGGTCAGGCAGAACCCGATTTCCTCGCTTTCCCGGGCTATTTTCAGCCATTCATCCTCGGTCAGCTTACTGAGTGCCATCGGCAGCAAAATATTCTCTTCCTTGAATATCATTTCATTCACTTCACTCATGATATGAGCAAGCGCCTTCCCAATCTGATCACGATCTCCGTTATATTCGGAAAGCAGCTTCTTCGCATCCTTGATTGCGGCGCGAATGCCGTCGTCCACCCCCCACATCACTTTGGTTGGACCAAAGATTCCATAGCGTTCTAGATAAGGAAATACTAGATTTTCTTTGCGGCTATAGTGTTTGTCGACATCCATCAGCAGACTTAAATCTTCAAGCAGCTTGTAAATAACCTTGGGGCTGTCGTCCTTTTGAAACTGCTCTGCATGGAGGGCCAGCTTAAAGTTGACCAGACGTTCGATCTCACGATTTTCCAGCTTGAAGGTGTGAACAGGATGTCCTGGTTGTTCCTCCGGTCCCGAAGGACGATGAATATCCTCAATAGAGCCCTTGAATATCGATGTATGAACGGAACAGAGACGTTGGACTTCCGACACCGGAATTCCCTCTTCGGTCATCAAGGCATGCTCCATCGCTGAAATTTCCGCCACGCTTACCCCACCAACAGCCTCTGCAAAACGCGCTTTAACTTCCTCCACGCTTTTCCCGGCATGTAGTTCTTTAATAATTTCCTTCAATGTTCGCTGACGCTCCGTTAATTCCTGTGCTGTATGTTCACGGTTGTTAATTAGCTCGCTCATGATCGTTAACCCCTTTATTTTTGAATGGTAAAACCATGTTGCATAAATGTCTGCTGCACAGTTTCCATACTTATTTTCTTCAACGCAATTCCTTTGGACAGTGTCATAAAACGTCCTGCGGTTTGGAGCATGCCGGGCTTGGCAATATCGTGAAAACCCAGTTCTACCATAATGTCCTTCACTTCAGGATAACGATTAACAAGGTTAAATATGGACTCATCCCAATGCAGTATTTTATCCATTTGTTCATCCCCTCAATTGAGAACGTTTTTCATTTACAGAGTAGCATAGGTCCAAACGAGCTATTGTGATTGTACGCACAATATTGTTCAGGTAGTTGACAACGGTAAATCTTGGTTTATATACTGTGTATAAAGATATATACAGTAATAACACTGAATACTGTGGTAACACCTTTGAAATGAAGAGCGAACGAAGTTGTTATTACACAAGCAGTGCAGAAGGGATCAGGATAAGAAAATGACAATCATGAAGCAGGCATGGATGATTACCCGTCAGGATTTTCGCAAGAATCCATATGCAGGACTATGGACGTTGCTGTTTATTGCGTATTTGGGATTTACCATGAGTTTTGCGGTAAGTGTGCAATGGGGTGAGCATGCAGCCTTGAGTCCAGTAGCTGATTTCATCATGCTGACGTTGATTCCGTTTTTAGGGTTCATTTATAACCGTCGAGCGTTCAAATATTTACAGGAAGATTCTTATACGCACATGCTAGCCTTTTTCCGCACCTTGCCTATACCGATGAAAGCGGTAATTATGAGTCGAATTCAACAGGCGGTGTTGGCGTTTGTTGCGAATAGTGTGATATTTTTTGCTCTTTTGTTTACATTGTCAGGTACGCTTCGGATATATGCCAGCACAGGATTCTTTGTATCGTTTGCTCTGACCTGGATAGGCTACGGAATGCTCATTCAAGCCATTTATATTCACTTGGAATTTTTGAAAAGAGGAAAAGAGTACTTCTGGCTATCTATTGTGATCATGCTAATGTGCGGGATGGTTACGATTATAGCTCGAGTATGTGGGGCCAACCTGGTATCGATAACGGCTTCTTATAGTAAGGAATGGTTGCTGTTGTCCCCGGTGATGTGGGGAGCATTGTTAGCAGGAGTTCTGGCTATGTCAGTGTCCTATCGGGTGACACAGCGTAAGCTCATGAAACGGAACTTAACTTAGTAGTATGTGTACAAAAATAACAAAAAAAGGGGGGGAAAGCAGGTGAATATTCCAGTGCAAATTGATGAGAATAGCGCGGAACCGCTGTATGCGCAGATTGAAAAGCAGCTTCGTTCACTCATTGTAACCGGACAGATTGCAGCGGGAACGCTGCTTCCCTCCATTCGTGAGTTTGCGGGGACGCTCCGTTGCAGTGTAATCACCGTCCGGCGGGTCTATCAGGATTTGGAGAACGAAGGCTTGCTTCGTACCCGGCAAGGAACGGGCACCTTCGTAGCTCTGGTCGAGGATGATATGCGCTCAGGTTACCGTCTTAAAGCGGTGACTGAGGCATTGGAAACGGCGATTGCCACAGGCATAGCTGTACAGATGAAAGAGCGGGAATTATTGGAGCTTTTTGCAGAAATGGTGAAAAGAAGGTATGAAGTCCAGGTGAGGGAGTGACAGCGGTGAATAATCATGTGGGAGTTCCTACGGAAATACAGATGAAAGCACCAATTATTGAGATGAGCCAGGTCTATAAAACCCGAGGTGACCGGAAAATTGGACCGATTAATTTAACGGTTGAACCAGGATATGTGGTCGCTTTGGCTGGACATAACGGATCAGGGAAAAGCACATTGATTCATTTGCTGACTCAGCTTGTTCATCCGGATTCCGGTGAGATTCGTTGGTTCGGTCAAGCATACCCCGACGGCATGCCGGCAGATACACGACAATGGGTTGGGTATATACCGGAGCAGCCGGTTCGCGAGGAGGATCGACTAACTGCAGAAGCAGCAGCGGCTTTTCGAGCATTGTGGTATCCCGGCTGGGATGAAACACGTTTTCAGCGTCTAATGGACCGCTTTCAGGTTCCAGCACATACGAAATTATCGAGTATGTCCAAGGGACAGCGCCGGAAATTCGAACTGGCTGCTGCCTTGGCGCCGCACCCCCGTGTGTTGCTACTGGATGAGCCTTCATCGGGTCTAGACCCTTTTGCCTGGAAGATCATGCTGGAGGAACTGCGGGATTGTATGAAGAACGGTAAAACGACGATCATTATTGCTACCCATATCATGGACGAGATCAAGCGTTTGGCGGATTATATTGTCTTGATGCACGATGGCAGGCTGCTTGGCAAGCTGGAAAAAGACCATCTGCTCGAAAATGGCAAGGAAATGTGGTTTGAAGGTACACCAGAGGAGGCATCGGAGCTTCCGGGAGTTGTAGAGACGGAGAGCGATGGGAATTTACAGCGAATTATAACGCTGGCAGCTGGAGAGACCAGTGCCATATTGGAACAAGCGGGTATTCGCCCCATCCGTGTGCGCCGTCTGGAGCTGGATGATATTTTAGTACATTGGTCTGCGGGACAACTATCGACGGATACAGAGACATTCATGAAGAAGGAAGGGGTAAAGCAATCATGAGCATGCTGCAATTGGAAAAGGTCGTGAAGCAATATGGGAATCATACGGCGGTAAACGGAATATCCCTGAATGTGAACGGTGGCGAGATTTACGGACTGCTGGGAGGCAATGGAGCAGGCAAAACGACAACGATGCGCATGGTGCTCGGCCTGATTTACCCTGACGGGGGAAGCATTCAATATGAAGGCAAGCCCTACAGCAAGGAGCTTCAGCGGACAATGGGCTATTTGCCCGAGGAGCGTGGACTGTACCCCAAGGTGAAGGTGAGCGAGCAGATTAATTACTTGGGCAGGCTGCGGGGAATGTCGGCCAAGGAGGCAGACAAAAGTCTACGCTACTGGCTAGAGCGCTTTGGAGTGCCGGAATATTACGACAAGCGGATTGAGGAGCTATCCAAGGGAAATCAGCAAAAAATGGGCTTTATTGCGGCTGTTGTGCATCGTCCGACGCTGCTCATTTTGGATGAGGCCTTCAGTGGGCTGGACCCGGTGAACGTCGAATTGCTCAAGGATACGGTGAAGGAACTACGGGATGAGGGTGCTGCGATTTTATTTTCAACCCACCGTATGGAGCATGTAGAGGAACTGTGCCGACATATTACGATTTTGCACCGCTCGAATACCGTAGTGCAGGGAAGTGTGCAAGAGATTAAGGGCCGTTACCCTCGTGAAAAAGTTCGCCTCATCACTACAGGTGAAGTGAACGGACTGGAACAGCTGCCGGGCGTACGCCGTGTAGAGCATATGGATCGTGGCTGGATGCTGCATATTGAGCAGCCGGATGCGGCGAAGTTAATTTTGCAAACAGCGTTGGGACAAACGGATGTGGAGCATTTTGAGATCAAGGAACCTACGCTCAACGAAATTTTCATAAGAGAGGTGGGGGATTCCCATGAATAGACTGGGTACGGTGATCGGGTTTACGTTTCGTCAGAAGGCGAGGACCAAATCCTTTATCATTACGACACTGGTATTGGCCTTGCTCATTACGCTGGGCATGAATCTGCCGTATTTGATTTCTTTGTTTAAAGGAGAAGGGGCCGGAGGTTCCGGCACAACTGCAGCCGCACATCAACGCTTGGGTCTGATTGCCGGGAATCAGACAGAAGTGGCAAATCAGCTGGAACGATTTACCAAGGAGCAGTCCAATCCGGCAGCCATCTGGGTACGTTATGACAGCGTACAAGCGCCGACAATGCAGCAAGCCTTGAACAACGGAAAGCTGCAAGGTTACGTGCAGTTCACGGAGCCTGCCGCCAAGGGAGACACGTTTCCTAAAGTGGAATACGTCTCTGTAGAAAAAGAGCCATCTCCGGCTGTCATTACATTGGTGCAAACGGGACTTCAGGAAGCAAAGGTCAAGGCTATTATGGGCGACAAGTCGCTGACCAGCGACCAAATCCGTGAAATTAGTACACCTGTATTGGTGGATAGCAGGGAAGTAGACAGTCCGTCTGAGGCAGGGGGAGCTGCGGGGAAAGAGGAAAAAGCGACCTCCATGATTAACTATGGTTTGGTCTATGTATTGATGATTTTATTCTTCACCTCTTCCATGATGACGGGGAATATGATCGCCGCAGAGGTAACATCGGAAAAAAGCTCACGGATCATGGAGATTCTCATCACAAGCGTGTCGCCGTTGACCCAAATGTTTGGGAAGATTATTGGCATCTTCCTGGTAGGTCTGCTGCAAATTGCCGTTTTCGCAGCTGTTATGTGCGCCAACCTCATGCTGCCGCATAATAATGTCATTCTTAGCTCGGTCGGACTGGATTTGTCTCAACTGAATATTGCGGTGCTCGGCTATGGTCTCATATTTTACATTCTCGGCTACTTCCTGTACGCGGTATTGTTCGCCGCGGTGGGCTCCATTGTTAGCCGTACCGAAGAGTTGGGGCAGGCAATCATGCCGATTACCGTGCTGTCACTCGCAGCCTTTTACATCGGGATCTTCAATATTGCCGCACCTGATACGATTTTCATTAAGGTGGCCGGATACATTCCGTTCTTTTCTCCGACCGTCATGCTGCTACGCATCGGACTGGAACGGGCGAGCCTGCTGGAAATTTGGCTGTCACTAGCCATTCTAGTTGCTTCTATCCTATTATTTGGCTGGCTGGCCGCCAAGATCTACCGTACGGGTGTCTTAATGTATGGCAAACGACCTTCGTTCAAAGAGCTAAAAAAAGCGATGAAGGCTTACAAGATTTAATAAATTTAGGTGTAGGAGAACATTGTGAGTAACCATTATAGTTGAGACAAATGTATTAATAAATGAGATTTTTCAATATATGTTTGAGACAAAGTGAGAGCCTTGATTCATCAGAAGTACCGATGGATCAAGGCTTTTCTACTTTATATGGTGATGATTAATAATTGGTGATGTTTTGAGAGGAGAAGTTAGACTTATCATTAAATAAATCAATAAAGCTTATGACTGAGACAAGATTCCTTTAACAAACAATGAGACACTGTGCTTGTAGAACTCTTCCTCGGTGACGAGTTGGGACTGATATTGCCGGTGAATCAGCTCGCTCATCTGAAATCCGTAGCACATCGAGAGGAAAGTCATGGCGGCAAGACGCTCATCCTGTCTAGCTATAACTTTTTTCTTCTGCAGGCGTTCAAAATATTCAACTAGCAAGGAGTGCAGCTTCACCGGCGGATCGGCCAGCACTCTGTCCAATTCGGGAAGCATTCCTTTGTCACGGATGCCAATCAAAATGATGTCCGCATTTTTATGGAAAAACAAGCGGTACTGCTGACTTACATTCAGCAGATCTACTTCCGGATTATCGGTCGCATCCTCTTTTAACAGCTTCTCAAATTGCGGGATATCCGAATGTCTTTCAATGATGGCTTCCAATATGCCTTGCTTGCTTCCAAATTGCCGGAAAATCGTAGATTCATTGACTTTAGCTTCCGTTGCAATGGCTTTGGTGCTTACTCCCCGATAGCCCTTCTTTTTGATGAGCCGTGTCGCGGCTTCAATGATTCTGTCTGAAGTTTGCATTGCATTTCTCCTTTTACATATGTTAAACCTATTCTACTACAAGATTTTGCATATGCAGCAGGGTCGGGGTTCATCATTTTCATAAACGTTTATTTAAGGCAAATCGCTTCTTTTTTCCCAGCGGCTTGGTTCAGTAATCTTGACATGATCAGGCACCAATTGCGTGAGCGAGCCTAATTTATCAAATGTAATCTGGATTCGGTCAGAGGGCAACAGCCATTGTTCGGTCTCGATTGCGCAACAATCCGGTATCGTCCCCATTCCTATAATCGTGCCTGGGAGCGGCGTGAAAACTTTGAGAATCTCCTCCATCACTTTTGCAGGGTGTACAGAATACTCGGATGTGCTTCCCTTCCAATGCAGTCTCTCCCCGATCCGTACATCCACATCCAGTGCCAGCGGGTTGCCGATTTCATCCGGCGTAGCCAGAAATGGTCCAATTCCTTTGCTGCGATCAAAATCTTTGCAGCGCGTCGGTCCAGTCAGCGCCAGGAAATCAGGCCACTGCACATCGCGAACAGTACTGTCGTTAAAAATAACATAACCTGCAATGCAGTTCCCCTTCCCTGTAACAAAGGCCAGCTCCGGCTCGATATCCAGGTAGGAAGAGTACGAAGGCCAATGTATCGTATCCCCATCGCCAATTAATGCGTTATGGTTACACTTGTAATAACTGAAAATTACTTTATTCGGATCTCGCTGGAATTTTTCAGCAATTTTTCGTTTAAGTTCTTCTCTTTCCGGTCCTGTGTATTCTCTTTGCAGCAGATTTACGCCAGCATTTCTCAGATGTCTTGGCGTCAGCCCGAAATCGATAAGCGCAGCCGGATGTGGAACCGGCGGCAGCAATTTTACCGCTGCAATCGGGCAGACTTCATTTTCATTGAATTGATGCGACAGTTCGACAGCATATTGCATCAATTCCTTAGCGGCATCATAACTTGCCGGCAAATAATGAAGATAGCTGTCCATACTTTCAAGACTGTCAACGAATGTTCCCTGCTTTTTCATGATTGCGGCAAAAGACACGACAAATTTCTCGTTAATTACAAGCCCAAATAAAGGTTCCTGAGATGTCTTGATTTGAAAGGTTACTAGCTTCATGTTGCAGCGCCACCATCCATGTTGTTTGATGTTGTTCTGTTACTATCATATTGCATAACATAAATGCATGCAAGTGCTTGCTTGCATTTATGTTTTCGATTCTCTATATTAAAGACATAATCAGTGTGCTTTACCCCAAAAACATATACGCAAAGGAGAATTTCCATGAAGTATGGACGTATTATCCAAAAACCTCGCGTTAAATTTTTTGAAGTCGCAAATGGCGTCTTTGCCGGTATTTCGCCGTATCGCGGCATCAGTTGGGCCAATGCCGGGTTCATCAACAAGGGCGGAGGGCTGGTGTATGACACGTTCTTCGATTTGTTCCATGCGCGGGAAATGCGGGAGGCTTTTAAGGAAGTAAGCAACGGCGGCTCTCCCGCATATGTGGTGAATTCGCACTATAACAGTGACCATGCCTGGGGAAACAAAGTGTTTGAAGATGCTTGCATTATTATGCACAAGGAAGCGTCCAGAGAGCGTCTCACCGAAAATATCGCCTGGATGGATAGCGTCATCAGAAGAGGAAAGAATTCTCCGGAATCGACTTCGGGCGAGCGGTTTTTTGCAGCGGAATTTGAAGGATTCGACCTAGAAGGCGTAGAATGGGTGCTCCCGAATATTGAGATAAAGGACGATATAAACATCCGTCTTGGCGATATGGAAGTTATGATTTACAACGTAGCTCCGGCCCACTCTGACAGTGACTTGCTGCTGTGGATGCCAAAAGAAAAGGTGCTGTTCGCCGGCGATGTCGTGTTTAACGGTTGTACGGCATACAGCGAAGAGGGAACCCTCAATTGGGTTAAAGTACTTGATCGCATTATTGATGAAATTAAACCCGAAATCGTTGTTCCAGGACATGGCGCCATCTGCGGCCTGGACTTCGTGAAGGAGCAAAGAGACTACCTCCTGAACCTGATTAGCGAGTTTAACAAGCATTACAATGACGAAATTGATACCTTGTCCCTGACCAAGCAAATTGATATTTCCCGCTTCCTTCATTGGATTCAGCCAGAACGGTTGTATGTTACAGTGGATATCCTATTGAAAAGCAAACGAGGGTTACCACCCCTTCCAATTTGGAACGAGGTGCCTGCTAAGCTGGAAGACATGAAAGCTTTTTTGGCCGGAAAATATGGCGATCAGATCAAGCCATGGGACCCTATGAGTGTTTGGCAAGAATAGCAAGTTGAAGCTAGCGTACGAAAAACAAAAAACGGCCTTGTCGCAAACGATGCGAACAGCGGCCGTTTTTTTTATTGTTCCACGGAATTTAAATCGGCGTTTAGAACCGATTATAAAGAAATGGAGATGGACTTATGACTAACTTAACTTTCGCAGCTCAATCATGGGAGAAAAAACAGAGAGTGGTAAGGCAAGGCAGTGTCTGAGCTTGGAAGTTTTCCACCCATTCGGATACGGGTCCCGGATTCGCCGCAGTACACACCGCAGCAGCCGAAGAGTAAGGAGCAGTTTATAGAAGGACTTCGTGGTGTAGTGGAGCGGATGAAACGTACTGAAATCACCTTGCGTCAGGCACCCGGATTTGAATAAAATCCTCCATCCCGGTTTCGATGCATTTAATGCTACAGAGTGGTTTTTACTAGTTAAAATGCAATACAGCATCATCTATTGCAGCTAGGGCGTTTGTAACATTTTTTAGAAAATAACGATGTATAAATTGCCAAGTAGAAGTGGCGTAACGATGTTAAATGTAAAAAAACAGCACCAAAGTCGCGGCTGGAATGGCGTTGTATCTGCTTTGAATGTTCTATATGTTGGGTTCGCGCAGCTCTGTCATGGCAAAGCCCCGTCCAAAGTGATTCTTCTAAATTCATATTTTTTACAAGAAAGCAATTCTAAAACCACGATAACATTGTCCCGCTGAAAGTCGCTATTTTAAGTTGAAATTAAACATTGAAAAAGCTTGTCGCTGGCAAGCTTTTTTTGATGTCTTTGAGCTAATAAAGATAATATGAAACCTATACAAGTAGATGTATACTTATCCATTACAGTAATGAGGATATTCTCATTAATTATGATTTTTATGGCTTACATGAGTTGGATAGCGATAATTTTCTCACTAATTATGACACCGCACATTATGAGTAACCATTATAGTTGAGACAAAGTAGGGACCTTGATTCGTCAGAAGCACTGATGAATCAAGGTCTTCCTACTTTATATGGTGATGAATAATAAAACAGCAATTTAGTTTAACCCCAGAAACAATTATGGCGAACAAGTGTTCTTTACATATATTATGTATGAGTATATAATCAAAACGAAACGGAGATCTGATGTGCTAGATAAAGCAATGTAGATGTTCCTTTAGTATAAGCACATTATAAATATATCAATTGGAGGAGTCTGTATGCCATATTGTAAAGTCAAGAATGCCAATATATATTACGAGGAAATTGGTACAGGCAAACCGATTATAATGATCCATGGTTTTACACCAGACCATCGGTTAATGAGTGGGTGTATGGAACCGATATTTGAAGATATCCCCGGTTGGCGTCGTATCTATCTTGATTTGCCTGGAATGGGACAAACAATGGATTACGATCAAATATGTAATTCAAATGATATGCTAGAAGCAGTTATAAATTTTATTGAAACTCTTGTCCCAAACCAAGATTATCTCATAGCAGGCGAATCATACGGTGGTTATATTACAAGAGGAATAATTAATAGACATAAAGATCGTATTGGTGGAGCTGCACTGATTTGTCCATTAATTATTCCTGAACACAAAAGAAGAATACTTCCCGAGCATTTTGTTGTTCATCGTGATCGCGAGTTTATGGGCACCTTAAGTGAAGAGCAAATAAGTGATTTTAGCGCAAATCAAGTCGTTCTCGATGAATATAATTGGAAGAGGTATTCAGAAGAGATCGTTGCAGGTTGTAAGATCGCTGACTACGATTTTCTTAGCAAGATTCAAAGAAACTATGGATTTTCCACCAATATAGATGAATTAGTATTCGATAAACCAACAGTATTTACTCTTGGACGACAAGATGCAGTCGTTGGTTACATAGACGCTTTTAAAATTTTAGACAATTATCCTAGAGCAACCTTTGCCGTTCTAGATCGAGCAGGCCATAATCTTCAAATTGAACAGGCTCTATTATTTGAGTCACTTATTCGTGAGTGGCTTGAAAGAGTAACAGAGTTTGGATTTTAGTTGTATATGAATCCATTGAACTAACGGGCAGGGAATTAATCTGTACTTTATTCAGAAAGCTCTGAAGCGTAAGCTACCGATCTTGGAGCTGGAATCGTTCGAATCTCAACTGGACATCTACTGAAGAATAAAGGCTATGCCGTCGTACGTAAATAAATAGTCACTTCAAAAAGATGAGTCGCTTGGCTCGTCTTTTTTTGTTTTGAATGATTCAAGTTCTCATCTCAGATGTGGATAAGAACTTGAATCGATGACTAAATGCTAAACAGGTACCTCCTCAGTGAAATAATCCAACACCATACAACCAGCTCCTTGAGCCACAATATTGTAGGCTTCAGTGGACTTAATGATTTGAACATGACTATCAGGATAAAATTTTAATCGATCCTGTGCTGTTTTAGCTGCTACCTCAAAAAAACGCGGTTTTGGTACTAGAGTTCCTCCGAAAATCACGATCTCAGGACGTAACAGAAAAATCAGATTACTGAGACCCACACCAAAATAATAAGCTGCATCCTCAACAACTTCTAAACAGAGCGCATCGTTTTGCTCTAAAGCATATAAAATGTGGTGTAAATTGATCTCTTCGAAATCGTTAACTTCGGTCGTAAGCATTGAAGGCTTGCCACGCTTCATGAGCCTAACCATTTCGTCACGAATAGCAGGCAAACTACTGTATGCTTGGAGACACCCATATGAGCCACAAGAACAACGTCGACCATGAATATCAATGATGATGTGCCCAAAGGTATCATCCATATCTCTTTTTCTGCTAACCAATCTGCCTTGAAAAATAGTACCGCATCGAATTCCAATATCACTGGATACAAAGACTAAATTATCTGTTTCTTTCCAAAAGTTCATACGATATTCAGCTAGCGCAGCCAAGTTGGTCCCATTCTCCAGAAATACAGGAGTGTTGGTTTTATGTTTTAAATATTCAATTATATTTATATCCCATCCACCTGCAGGAAAAAGTTGGGGATGTGAAATGACTCCCATTGCCGGATCAAACGAATCGAGAACCCCAATGCCGATGCCCAACAATTTCTCCCTAGGAACGTTATGTTCAGCCAGTAAATCCTCAACGCACTTTGCTACATAATTTAATGTGTACTCTCCAGTACATTCGGTGGTCATCTTTAATTTTTTGACGCCTATAATATTTAGCTTTAAATCAAGCAGCAAGACAGTTGTGTATAAGCTTGTAATCTCAACCCCAATCAAGTTGTAAGCATCCGGTTTGATCACATAGGCCAGAGGTTTACGTCCACCACTTGATTTTCCAATCCCACTATCATAGATAAGATCTTCTGCAACAAGTTCGTCAAGTAAACGCCCACATGTTACATGCTTAAAACCAGTGTGTTCAGCTAACGTGTTAATGGTTACAGGACCTAATTTACGAACTAAGCTATATAACAGTTTTAAGTTTTTCGCTTTGGGTGATGATAACTCTTCAAATTTATTTAACATATAACTTCCCCTTGATCTTTAATACAAGATGTTGTTTTCAGACATAAATATATAGTTACAATTATTATCGGGCTTTTTTGATGATATATCTACTCTGATTATTAAATCTGTACAATTTTGGATGTTTTAGATACACGTTGAGCTAATGAAGAAAACATGAATTAACTTTTGATAATTAGTATAAAAAGAACTGGATATAATGACGAATTATTTAACATTTAATTAGTCTTTTTATATAAATGATAAATAGTTATTTACAAAAGGTAGTTAAGCTATTACACTAATCAATGAAAGCTGTTGGAGCAGCAATTTGAAGTGATTGATACAGATAGCTTACAGCAAACTATTTTAGGAGGAATTAAATATGCATAAAATGCAAGATATTTTGGAAACCAGAGACTTTATCATGAGTAAAACATCATATCGTCCGACGATCGGAATGATTTTGGGGTCCGGATTAGGGACACTGGCTGACGAAATTGAAAACCCTTTCAAAATACCTTACAGCGAAATTCCTCACTTTGCAAAATCTGAAGCGGTAGGTCATGCCAACGAATTGGTCATTGGCGAATTAAAGGGGAAAACTGTAGTCGCAATGAAAGGACGTTTTCATTACTATGAAGGCTATTCTTTGGATGAAGTGACTTTTCCGGTGCGTTTGATGAAGGCCCTGGGTGTAGAAAACTTGCTCATCACCAATGCTTGCGGCGCCGTTAATAAAGACTTTAAACCGGGTGAGTTAATGTTGATTACGGATCACCTCAATTTGGTAGGTACGAATCCATTGATTGGACCGAATAATAACGAGCTGGGTACTCGTTTTCCTGATCTTTCTCAAGTGTACAATGCTGAATTGCGACAAATTGCTACGGAAGTTGCAAAAGCACAAAATACAACTTTACGCGAAGGCGTATATTCCTGGTGGAGTGGTCCAGCTTATGAAACCCCAGCTGAAATTCGCATGATTCGTACATTAGGCGCAGATGCTGTTGGAATGTCAACCGTACCAGAAGCCATCGTAGCTGTTCACGCGAATATGAAGGTTCTTGGAATCTCCTGTTTAACCAACATGGCTTGTGGAATTCTAGATCAGCCTCTAAGTCATGACGAAGTAATTGAGGTAGCTGCCTTGGTAAGAGAGAATTTCATTGCTTTAGTTAAGGGAATTGTAGAGAAGGTTTAGTAATTATATAAAATCCGATGAAGAAAAAGGCGAGGTTATGAAAGGGTATATATATGTCATATTAGGCGCAATTTGTTATGGTTTATTATCGACTTTTGTGAAATTAGCCTATAAAGATGGTTATATCGTGAATGATGTTGTTGGAATACAGCTCCTCTTAGGATCGATATTATTATGGGGCGGAGTGCTGGTTACTAAAGGCACGAAGAGTACAAAACAGAAGAAGTTTGTAACGCCAGGTAAAAGGGAAATAATATTATTAGTTACCGTAGGGGCTACAACGGGGCTTACAGGAATGTTTTATTATCTTTCACTTCAATATATTTCAGCTTCTTTGGCGATTGTACTCCTTTTTCAGTTTACATGGATCGGTGTGTTGCTAGAGGCAATTTTCAATAGAAGAATTCCTGAAAAAGGAAAGTTACTATCCATCATTCCTTTACTTATCGGAACGATAAGCGCAACTAATATTTATTCAACTGGAATTTCAGCCGTTCATTGGCTTGGCTTTTTGTATGGTCTGCTTGCAGCATTATCTTATTCTATTTTTATGATCGTTAGTGGTAGGGTCGCCGTTCAAGCAAATCCGATGATGAAGACAGCTTTCATGACTACCGGAGGCCTCATCGTTTGTTCGATCATTTTACCTCCAACGTTTTTAACAGACGGAAAGCTTTTATTACAACTGGCTGTACAATACGGGTTTGTTTTAGCTTTTGTCGGTCCCTTCCTCTCCACACTGCTTTTCTCTAAAGGTGTTCCGTTAGTGGGATCAGGAATAGCATCAATATTAGGTGCAATGGAGCTTCCAACAGCCTTATTAATGTCTGTCTTTGTCCTGAATGAGCACATTGGTGTTCCGCAATATGTAGGGATCGTTCTTATCTTAATTGGAATATCATTACCAAAATTACTGAAAAAAAGTAAAAAGAACATCTTAACCATTTGAAACGTCCTTAGATGGATAATAATCATAGATTAGGGAGGAATATGGAATGACAAACAAAGATGAACTCTTTATGAAAAAGGCAATTGAGGTTGCTCTACAATCCCGAAATGAAGGAAATGAGCCCTTTGGTGCAATTTTGGTCAAAGGGGAAGAAGTCGTAATGGTTGGGGAAAATAAAATTAATACGTTTTGTGATCCAACACATCATGCAGAAATTGGTTTAATCCGGAAATTTTGTTCTGAAAACAATGTATTTGATTTGAGCGAATACACTTTGTATACAAGTTGTGAACCTTGCGTTATGTGTTCGGGCGCCATGGTGTGGTCTAATCTGGGCAAAATAGTATACAGCGTATCACATGATCAGTTAGCTGAAATCGCTGGGAGCAACATCATGATCGCATGTAATGAAGTATTTGAGAAAAGCCCTCAAAAACCTGAACTGGTTGAACAAGTACTCAACGAAGAAGGTTTAAAAGTATTTGATGGATACAAATTTTCTCATTAAATAACTTTTTAAAAATATGAGAATCTATGAATTCATTGGGCAACTTCACTGAATAGTGAAGCTGTCCTCTTTTATGTATCGTTTTACTGCTTGAAATCTAAAAAATAATGCTTCAGATAAAACAAAGGTGCGTGTTGAGAGGAGAGATTGATATATGAATAAACGATTTCAACGAATTCATTTAATTGTCCTAGATTCAGTCGGTATTGGAGAAGCACCGGATGCTGCGGCTTTTGGAGATGAGGGGACTGATACGTTGGGGCATATCGCAGAAAAAATGAATGGACTGTATATGCCTAACATGGCTGCACTTGGATTGTCCAACATTAAAGAAATTCAAGGAATACCGAAAGCTAATCACCCAGCGGCTTTTTGGACCAAAATGCAGGAAGCCTCTAACGGGAAGGATACGATGACAGGGCATTGGGAGATCATGGGGTTACGTATAGACGTCCCCTTTCAGGTGTTTCCGTATGGTTTCCCTGCCGCTTTAATTGAAGAACTTGAAATCAAATCAGGGAGAAAAATCATCGGAAATAAACCTGCCAGCGGCACTGAAATATTAGATGAGCTTGGGGAGGAGCATATGAAAACGGGGGCTTTGATCGTTTACACATCAGCTGATTCCGTTCTGCAAATTGCTGCTCACGAAGAGATTGTACCGCTGGATGAGTTATACAATGTCTGTGAAATGGCACGTGAAATGACCAAAAACAGTGATTATATGGTTGGCCGAGTCATAGCTAGGCCGTTTGTAGGGGGGCCGGGACAGTTTAAACGAACGGCTAACCGGCATGACTATGCACTGAAGCCTTTTTCCCGGACGGTCATGAATGAATTAAAGAATGCTGATCTGGATGTAATTGCTGTAGGGAAAATTTCAGATATTTATGATGGGGAAGGCGTTACTGAGGCGATCCGAACGGTATCCAACATGGATGGAATGGACAAGTTTATTCAAGTTGCGCAGAAGGATTTTACGGGCTTGTCTTTTTTAAACCTGGTTGACTTTGATGCCCTTTTTGGTCACCGCCGAGATCCGCAAGGGTATGGCAATGCACTGGAGGAATTTGATGCTCGGTTGCCAGAACTGCTAGAAAAGCTTACCGAGAAGGATCTGCTTATATTGACTGCGGACCACGGAAATGACCCGGTTCATCACGGAACCGATCATACACGTGAATATGTGCCGCTACTCATCTACTCCAAAGCGTTTATGGAAGGCCGAGAGCTGCCTCTTCGCAAAACGTTTGCAGACATTGGAGCATCCGTTGCTGACAACTTTAGGGTCAAATTGCCAGACCACGGTACCAGTTTTATGCATGAATTAATGATAAAAAGATAAACGTTGTAGCGTGCTAATCCAGCACTTGGATTAAACGAATTAAACCAAATAACTTCCGCTTCTACGGAGGTCATTTGGTTTGGAAAAAAACAAACTTTTATTATTTTATGTAAAAAGTATAAAATGAATATGTATATTATGAGTCATTTATTATGAATAATTTATTACTTTTTATAAAATATATATTTAGTTCTTTACTTTAATGACTTTACCTATTACACTATGAATAACAAAATGTAAGCCTTTCCAAGTGTGTCCGATAGAAGAATCGACGGAAGAGTATTAACACAACAACTTGAATATTCAAGCTCAAAAGGGGACAGGAAAAATGGCAATGAAAACACGGCTTAGAATAATGAATTTCTTTCAGTTTTTCATTTGGGGATCATGGCTTGTTACGCTAGGCTCGTATATGATCAATACATTACATTTTACGGGCGCACAAGTTGGAATTGTTTATAGCTCAAAAGGATTAGCCGCGATCATCATGCCTAGTCTTGCAGGCATTATTGCGGATCGTTGGATTAAAGCCAATAGATTATATGGAATATTCCATGTTCTAGGTGCGATTTCTTTATTTATAGCAGCACACATTTCAGATCCAATGACTATGTTTTGGGTGATATTTTTCAATTCGTTGGTTTACATGCCAACAAGTGCTTTGACAAATGTTATATCATACGTTGCGCTTGAGAAAGCGGGATTGGATACAGTAAAGGATTTCCCACCAATTCGCGTTTTTGGAACAATCGGGTTCATTATTGCCATGTGGGTAGTTAGTCTTAGCGGATTTGAGTTAAGCAACATTCAGTTATATATAGCCGCGAGTATCTCGCTCTTGCTAGCCCTATACTCACTTACGCTGCCTGATTGCCCAACCTCTAACGAGAAGAGAGAAAAGTCATGGATTAGTCTTTTAGGCTTGGATGCGTTTGTACTGTTCAAACAGAAAAGAATGGTTATATTCTTTCTTTTCTCAACACTTCTAGGTGTTGCCTTGCAAATAACCAATACATTTGGTAATCCGTTTTTGCATGATTTTGGACTGAATCCTGAATTTAAAGATAGCCTGGTCGTACAGTATCCATCTATTTTATTATCAGTATCACAGATTGCTGAGGTGTGTTTTATCCTTGCCATCCCATTCTTTTTACGTAACTTTGGAATTAAAAAGGTTATGCTCATTAGTATGGTGGCTTGGACATTACGTTTTTTATTTTTCGCATATGGTAACCCATCTGGTGTAGGATTCACTTTCCTTCTGTTATCCATGATTGTGTACGGCTGTGCATTTGATTTCTTTAACGTCTCTGGAGCCATTTTTGTAGAAAAAGAAGTCGATCCTCGTATTCGCGCAAGTGCGCAAGGCTTATTTTTAGCCATGGTTGATGGAATCGGAGCGTATGTAGGCGCCATCGCAAGTGGAAAGGTTGTAGACTATTTCACGGTGGAGGGTGTGAAAGATTGGCAAAGTATTTGGCTAACCTTTGGAGCATATACACTCGTACTTGCAATTATTTTTGCTGTAAGCTTCAAGTATAAACATGATCCAAATGCTATGAAAGATGTATCTACAGGCCATTGAAATCAATAACAAAAGAAGCAGAAGCCTTGACTCATTAGAAACACTGATGAATCAAGGCTTTTTTACTTTGTATAGTAATGAATCGTAAAGAATGGTGTTTTGAGCGAAAAGTTACTGAATCGAAATTATACACAATGATACGTCCATTTTACTGTCCAATTAAGTGTAGCCGATTCAGACAAGCAAAAAACCTTCGTTCTATATAGCACGGAATTCCCTTTCATACCATAAGATTGGGATAAAGCAGCAGTTGTATGTTGAGTATAAAAGGAATATAATTTAGATATCTAATATTTAGATATCTAAATAAAATGTCTAAATATATAAATTTTGAGTAAATTGATAATGATAAAAGGAGATATCAACATGAATAGACTGGTAGGTAAAATTGCTATAATCACAGGCGGAGGATCAGGGATAGGAGAACGGATGGTCGACCTCTTCAGTGAGGAGGGAGCTGTAGTTATTGCTGCAGACATCAATGTTCAAGCTCTTGAACGGGCTAGTAAGAAAACGAATGTGTACGGAATGAAACTGGATGTTTCTTCTGACGAGGATTGGAAGGCTCTTTCCGCAGAAGTGAACAATAAATTCGGTAAAATTGACATTTTGGTTAACAATGCAGGAATAACTTCTGAGAAAGGATATCAGGATATCGACCTAAATGACTGGTATAAATTAATGTCGATTAACGGGTATGGACCGTTTGCAGGTATTAAGCATGTAGCCCCGTATATGGCTGCCCAAAAGAGCGGCGCTATTATTAATATTTCTTCTTACACCGCTCAAATCGGTCAGGGATTTAATCATTATTCCGCTTCAAAAGGTGCTGTACGTGCTTTGTCGAAGGCTGCGGCAACAACGTTCGGCCGGTTTGGGGTCCGTGTAAATACGCTTTTTCCGGGCATTATTGAGACACCAATGACTGAAGCCCTTAGCACATCTAAAGAAATGCTTACCCACTTAATTCAAGCGACTCCATTGCAGCGACTTGGTCGACCTGATGATGTAGCTAACGCTGCTTTGTTTTTGGCTTCTGACGAGTCTTCATACATTACGGGATCGGAGCTTGTTATTGATGGCGGTTTTTCTGCCCAATAAAATTAGAATTCACTTTACAGGGGAATGGGTATATGCCTGACCTTCTTTCAGTAAAGAATGACTTTTATACAAGCCCCCTATACAATATAGGGGGCTATTACTTCATTTGAGAAAGCAGGTTAAAGAGTATTAATGAAAGAACAAAATATATTTACGCTGATTCATGCTATGGACCAGGTTACCAATAACCTATTAATTAAGTGGAATAAAATGTTTAATGAGAATCTAGGGGTATCACATATCCTTATTCTTTCGTACTTAAATAATTACGGAAAGTGCCGTCCTTCTGATCTGGCCAGGTTATTGGGGCTAACTCCTCCGACATTAACCCATCTATCTGGAAAGCTTGTAAAAAAGGAGTTGGCTGTACGAGTGGCGGATGAGGAGGACCGGCGGATTGTGTACCTGCAAATAACTGACGCTGGTGTCGGAATGCTAAATAAAGCGCAGGAAGACGGACGACAGCTTAGAAGAGAACTATTTGAAAACCTAACTGAGGAAGAACGAGAGGCCTTGTTGTCTGTTTATGAAAAACTAAATAAGGTCATGAGTGAGGATTGATACAGGTAATCATAAAAAAGCCGCCATGTTGGCGGCTTCTTTTTATTAATAATGTAATCGCTCCGACTTTAGGAAGCAGAGAGCGTACTGCGCTTATTCTTAGCGTTGGCGCGGTCGCGGCGGCTCAGCAGAAATCCGACCAGAGATGCTGTGGATTGCTGAAAAATCATTCCGAGTACAACGGGCAGTGCTACGGGAGCCGGGAAGTAGGTGATGGCTAGCACAGCCCCCGCGCTAATATTGCGCATGCCGCCGTTGAAGACCAGCGCCGTTCGGTCTGCATTATTCCACCGCATCAGCCATGATATGAGGTAACCAATCGCATATCCAGTGGAGGCAAGGATAATGATGGAGAGGCATACTCCGACAAGCTTGAGATTAAAATCAACCAGATAAGGCGCGATGACAGATCCGTTAATCATGACGACCAGAGCCATAGCTAGCTTGGAGAACGGGCCCAGCCGAGGCCCCCATACCTGCTTAATCTTTCCTTTGGTCCATTCGTTCAGCACCATGCCAATTAATGAAGGAACGACAATCATCCAGAACAGGCTTTGCATCATTGCCCAGGTGTCGAGCTGGACATTCGCTCCGATCAGCAGGGACATAATGCCGGGCACAGCGAACGGGGCCAAAATTGTATCGATTAGAATGATCGCCAATGTAAGGGCTGTATTGCCTTTGTAGATATTAACCCAGACGAAGCTGGAAATGCCAGTAGGGATAGCTGCACCAAGAATCAGTCCAGTAATCGTATAAGGATCGTCACTGAAAGCCAGATGCCCAAGCAGCATGGCCAGAAGCGGCATGGCTAGGTGAAGAATAAACAGACAGGCGATCAGCGGACCCGGATGCTTGATTACATGGATAAAATCCTTGAATCCCATGCTGATGCTGCCCGCGAAGGTCATGAAGGCAAATAGCCAGGGAGAAAGCTCAGTATATTGGGACAACGGCGTACCAATCAGGACGCCGATTAGAATGCTGATAGGTGTGATTAGCGGCATAGCTGAATTGAGTCTACGATTCAACGTTAGGAGCATACAAAACTTCCTTTTTTGTACTTAAGTATAGACCTTGCCCCTTGATCCGTAAATGATCCGTGTAGGGGGAAGATCATCTATGGATCAGCCCTTTAAATTATTTCGGTACGCCAGAGGAGAGCAGCCCATTATTTTTTTGAATAGCCTGGAGAAGTAATAAGGGTCCCTAAAACCGAGTTGTATGCTAATTTCTTTAATAGAAGCATTCGTTAAATCCAAAAGCTGACGGGCTCTTTGAATTTTCATTCTTAAATAGTAATCGACAGGGGAATACCCGGTTGATTGCTTGAATATTAGGTTTAAATGCTGCTTGGATACCTGAACATGCTGGCTAAGCTCATCAAGCGAAACGGTGGATTCCAATTGTTCGCCCATATAACGTATGGCCTTATCGACATGGCTCTGGTACGTGCTGTCTTCCTTGCGAGCTGCAACGGATACAACAAAACTCAGCAGATAGCGGATGGTTTGCGATACTTGAACTAAATGTATCATGGAGTATGATTTGTTCAGTAAAAGGTCGTAACACTGATGAAATAGCTCCAGCAGTTTGATTTCATCACTGGCAGCCAGCGAAATATACATTTTAAACGGCTCAAACAAATCCATAAAATCATCCATTTGATCCCCTTTAAGATGAAACCAGTAAATTGTCCATGGATCTTCATCGTCAGCCCCATAAGCATGCGGCATGTCCCTAGGAATGTACGCAAAGCTTCGCTCTTTCAGGACAATGGTTAGGTTATCCTTGGTTCGTATCCAGCCCTTTCCACTCGCACAGTAAATGAATATATGAGAGTCGCAGCCATTTGTTCTTTCACGAAAATGATGACGGGCATGGCTAAAGCAGCCTATATCCGTAATATATAAATCTTTCGTAAGCGGATTCATTTTTAATTTTTTCAGCATATAGGGAGGAAGGACATATACCTTTTTACGTTCAAAATCATCGGCTTTCTTAGTCATAATCTATTTATCTCCCAGCCGTAGGCGGCTCTAATGATGAAATACGTATATAGTCCATCATAAACAGTGGATTGTCAATTGTCTGTGATACCGCTTACTTGTAAGCTTTGATATAAGAGCGATTATGAGGGAGTGATGAATTGAAAATGAAGGTAACCGGTCAGATTGAACAGGCTGTAGAAGGTCTGCGGAAGGCTTGTAGATTAAGGAGCATTGAACCCTATGAACTGGGACTGGGAGGGAAATCACATTAGTAATCTGATGAGAAATGTACCGCGTAAATTGACGATCACGATGTGGGACTTCTCTTGGTATACCATGACACAGGAGAGGGAGCCCTACAGCGACCTGGCAGCTCGTTTTCAGGAAGCGGTCGAAAGAGGCTACAATACGATCCGAATATGCGCTATGCCCTTTATGTTGTTTACGGTGGATGGCAAACGCCCAGGTCCATTGGAGTTTGCGAGTCTTGGAAAAGTGGGCCAGCGTACGCGCTGGTATAACTGTCGCGGCGGTGCAGTGCTGGATGGGCATGCTCATTTGCTCGAACTGTTTAGACAGGCAAAGGCTCATAATTGTTACATTATATTATCCTCTTGGGAATATCAGCAGAGTCCGACCTTCCTGGCCCATGCTGAGCTTAGAGATGAATTAGCTGCGATCCCACCTAAGGAAAGATTCATGACGATTGCAAAATCAATGGATCAGTTGATTCGTTTTGTTACAGCAGCAGGCTATAGGGATCAGATTATCTATACAGAGTTACATAACGAAGTGGAGTTTGGGCAGTTAAACGCTGTCGGAACGTCTGAAGGCATAGCGGAAACAAACATACCAGCGCTTATTGAAGCAATGCAGCCCTACGTAGAAGAAGCGATTGAATATCTTCGCCAAAGCCATCCAGATATTATGATGACAGCCAGCTATACGTTAAATGAAGCCTACCCCAAAGCTTACGTCGCGCGCAATATGCAGGTGGCCCATTTTCATCTTTATATTAAAGGGGTGCTGAATGAGCTGATGGAAACGGCGGGGCTTGATGATGAGTTGGCGCCATTCCCCAATCCATTTGTCCAATCTCTATTGAGGGAAGATGCTCCTCCATTTGCAGAGTGGGACCTGCCCCCAGAGCAGAAATGGCGGATGGAGGGCAATCCCGTTGGGATGAGGCTTATTTATTTACACGACTGGGTAGATCCGGATCAATGGGATTTATTTTTGTACGATCGGTACGGAGATCATAAAATGGCCATGTTGCAGAAGGCCGACTCCCGATTGGAGGAGATTCATGAGTGGACCCGTCGTTCCGGTATTCCAATTGTCATAGGAGAAGGTTATGTAGGCTATACGCCCCTGCATGCCCAATTTGAAGAAGGTCCGGTCGGTAAATATATAGCTGAATATGTGTTGCGAAAAGGAATGGCACTGGGGTTCTGGGGAATGACCCTCTGCTCCAACTGTGCTCCGCATCATCCGTTCTGGAATGATATAGCCTGGCAGCGCAAGTGGAACCAATTTATCCTAAATTCAGATTAGAGGTTCCTTCCTAGACAATCTATTATCTCTGAGATAGCTGGCGTCATTCAATATGAACGATTGAGGGGAGTGAACTTTATGAGAAACTATCGAATTATGGTCCAAGATGATCATAAGCATATTGTGAAAGGCCAACTCAGACTTGGCGGCATCAATCCAAAGGGAGAACAAATCGGATTCACCAACTATTTTATGGAGAAGGATGGAGAGCCTTTTTTCGGGATTTGTGGTGAATTCCATTATGCACGCTATGATGAACGCTGTTGGGAAGACGAAATTATTAAAGTAAAAATGGGTGGCGTCAATATCATTGCGACTTATGTTTTTTGGAATCTACATGAAGAAGTTGAAGGTGTTTTTAATTGGAGTGGGAACAAAAACCTCCGCTATTTTATTGAGTTATGTGGCAAATATCAGCTCTATGTCATTATCCGAATCGGACCCTTCAATCATGGCGAAATCCGAAACGGCGGTATACCGGATTGGCTATTTGGCCGCCCATTTGAGGTTCGTTCTAATGATGAGGGATATTTGTTTTATACGAGAAGAATGTATAACGAAATCGGTATTCAGGTTCAAGGGCTGTTATATAAGGAGGGTGGGCCGATCATCGGCACCCAAATCGAAAATGAGCATCATCATTCCTCTGCTCAGTGGGGATTGACTGTAGGAATTAATGATATGTGGTTAAACTCTGGGAGTGACGGTAATTCGCATATGTTAAAACTTAAAGAAATAGCTCTGGAAGCGGGGATTGATACTCCGATCTATACATGCACAGGATGGGGAGGAGCGACAACGCCTGTTCCTGATATGCTGCCCTTATGGGGCGGATATGCCTACTGGCCGTGGATCTATTATGAAGAGGGACGGTTGGAGGGGAAGGATGAGCATCCTGCGACACCGGAATACATTTTCCGAGACAAGCATAATAACAAGATTCCGAAAAGCTACAATTTTGAGCCCCTATACGCCCCGGAAGACTATCCGTACGCTTGCTGCGAAATGGGTGGCGGTATGGTTCAGTTTTATAAATACCGGTTTGTCTTTCCCTATCGTAGTGTTCCAGCGATGACTGTCATGAAGGTTGCAGAAGGCTGTAACCTGATCGGATACTATATGTATCATGGGGGTTCCAATTCGCAAGGTAAGGTTAACCCGTTCACAAACGATATGGCTACACCTAAAATATCCTATGATTTCAATGCCATGATTGGAGAATTCGGTCAAATAAGGGAGTCATACCGAAGAACAAAGCTGCAGCATTATTTTCTTTCAACGTTTCAAAAGCAATTCTCTCTGTCGAAGACTATTCTGCCAGAGGACACGTCATCAATGGACCCTTATGATGTGGATACCTTACGATATGCGATTCGCTCCAGTGCCGGGGCGGGGTACCTGTTTCTAAATAATTTTCAGGACCATGTTGAAAATTACGACCTGTGCAATTTCAATGTAAGCATTGAGCTGCCTGAGGAAACGATTGTAATCCCTAGTCAAGGTGAACTGACATTAGGACGGGATAGCTTCGCTATTTTGCCTTTTAACCTCAATTTGGATGGAATAAAGCTCGAATATGCAACAGCCCAGCTGATAACAAGGCTAGAAGAGGATGGAGAAGTATATTATTTTTTCTTTGTACCAGACGGGATGAAAGGAACGTATGTATTGGAGTCAAAAGATATCATCCGTGCCACAATCGACAAAGGTTTGATAGAACAATTGGATGGGAATACGATCATTCGGGTTGCTGAAGAAGAAGAGAGTCTCATCCGTTTGGTATCTGAAAGTGGCCAAAAAGTCGCCATCTATACGATGACTGATGAACAAAGCTTGGAGTTTTGGAAGGTCAACCTGCAAGGTCGAGACAGAGTTATCCTGACAAGTGCCAATTTACTTGTATCCGGAGCTGAGGTGAAACTGGAATCAACAGATCAGGAGATTGTAACACTGAGTGTATTCCCGGATTTTGACGACTCAATCACATCCATATCCGGTGGAGAGTTGCTTGCAACAACAGAAAGTGAATTATTTACAACGTATCAGTTAAGAGTTCCTAAGAAGGAAATACACTTCCATCTGAAAAGGGTGAATCATGATAAATTCGTCCTTGATTTTGAAAAAAATGCCCTTGATGGGATCAAAGAGGCTCTGCTGCGTATCAATTATACGGGAGATATCGGTTATGCATTTATTGATGGCGAACTGATTCACGATAATTTCTGCAACTGTACGACCTGGGAAATAGGTTTGAAGTCATTTGAACATCGGCTTATCGAGCGAGGGATGTACGTATATATTTCTCCAATTCGAAAGGGCAAGGTTCTTAATAGCAATACGACCATGGCTGGCTGGAAAGAGACAACGGAGGAACGAATTGCGGACATTGGCACGGTCAGCATAGTGCCTGTGTATGAAATCCAAATCACTGTATAACCCAGAAAGTGTAAGATCAAGACGCTCAGCGAGTACTTTTAATACGAAGTGTAAAAATGTAATAGCTCATGGTGGTTCAGCCATGAGTCTATTACATTTATTTTCCTATAGCACTTTTTAGTAGATACCGGCTTTTTTCGATGTTTCTTTGATGCCGTTGGTTCCTTCTACCACGGTGCGGCCCCAATCGGTCAGATTGCCATTAGATCCTGTTACAAGATCAAGATAAGAAAGGTTGGAGCTATTGCCGTACCAGGACCAAGCTAACCAGCCAATACCTTTGGATTGGCCGTATCTCATGATTTCTGTTTCGTCGACGTCTGCTCCCTGGTGGTAACCGCCAAATTCACCAATAATCAGAGGGAGTCCTTGATTCAGAACGTTATCAATATTGGTTCGAACAGTTGGAACATCTTTACCAGCGAACTCATACATATGGATGGAGAATACCGTATTCTTCAAAGAATCAGCTGCAAATACAGATTTACCGAAATCATTGATAGATTGAGGATATTGTCCCCAACCAGCACAATCGACGATGAGCGTATTTTTGATACCTGCGTTTCTCAGCTTGGGAATCGCTTGCTTATACCCATCTGCCCAACCGCCTCCATTCCAGGAGCCATACCATTCGTTCGCAATGTTCACGATAACCCGATCTTCCTTGCCGATCAAGGCATCTTTTATACTAATCCAGTAATTCACAGCCGCATCCAAAGACGCATAATCGTCCTTACCCGTAGCGTCATGAACCTCAAGTACAGGAATCATTTTATAACTTGTGACTAGGGAGATAATATTTTTTACGGAATTTATGTCATCCTTGGTGTATTGGGTTCCGTTAGAAAGGACAATCCGGACTGTATTAGCACCTGTCTTGGCAATGGCTGGGATGGCAGTATAAAGATCGTTTTTGTACCAAGTGTGAGCATGATTGACGCCTCTCATAACGAACGGCTTGCCTGTAGAGTCATACAATTTGGTACCGCTTACATAAAACCCTGAAGCAGCTTGCGCCTTGGAGAAGAATCCCCCCAAACCAATCATGATAAGCAGACCAGCGAGTCCAGACAATAATGCTTTTCTTAACAATGCTTTCACTTTTATTCCTCCCTAAAATATATTATTCAACTTCCTGCTATGTAGAGGTGGAGTAGGTATGTCATTATGTAAATAGCAGTAAGCTAAACACGATATAAAGCGCTTTCATTTTTAAGATAGTTATTTTTCGTTATTCTATCATTTGCGTGTTTGTTATTCAATTGATTTTTTTAGTTTATTTTTGTTTTCGGAATATTTATGTACGAATTTCTTGCTGTAATAGTGTTTTCAAAGGTTTTATTATGATTATTCTCTCTGAAATGACATGTTTTCTTGTTTTTTTATTGATGAGTTAGCTAAAAACAATAAAATAAAAACTAACTTTTTATTATAATAGATTTGTTTTATATAAATTACCTAACAATATGTTTGGGGAGTTATCGGGAGTCATGTGAGCACCAATGATATAGTCTATGCCCAGCTTCACCCCAGTATTAAATTGTTGTATGATATTCTCGTAATACTTTTAACAGAATAGATAGGGGCAAGAGATGAGAAAACCAATCATAGCAGTCGATATGGACGATACGATCTGTCATCTCGTCAAACGGGCTATATACCATAACAATAGTGAATTTCCCACTCATCCGCTTCGTTATGAAGAAATGTTCGATTGGAATACCGATCATCTACGTCATCCGAAAAGCACACATGATGTATTTTATGGACGACCGGGTTTGTTTGAGGAACTTGAACTGTATGACGAGTATGTCGTAGAAGAAATGGAGAAGCTTTGCAATGCTTTTGATGTCATTATTGTGACAGCGGCAGAACCGAAAACCGTCGTGGAGAAATGGAATTGGCTTCAAAGGCATATGCCATTCATTCCGATCGAGAACTTTTTTCCATGTAAACGAAAGAATCTGATTAACTATGACCTCCTGATTGATGATGGTCCCCACAATTTGGTGCCTGCACTGGAGGAGGGGAAGAAGGTGCTTTGTATTCCTCATCCATGGAATTTGATAGCAAGAGAGCAATATGAGTTCCCGGTCATGGCATCTTGGCAAGGAGCCAAAGAACGAATCGACTCTATTTTGGGAGTTCTGAAGTAAAAAATAGATGCTTTTGCAAAACAGCTAGTTCCCTCGGAGCTGGCTGTTTTGCGAGAAATAATAGGCTCCATAATAGAATAAAATGGTACAATGGATGCATATTCTTCATGGGGAGGGACACGTGTATGACCATAACTATGGGGCAGATGGTAATTTATCTGACAAAGGGAATAGACACACCCAATACAAGCGTAGATTTGCTTGACCCAAAATTTAGAGATATTGAAATCCAAGGAATTGTAACCGCTTTCTGCGCGTCACAATATGTGATAGAGCAAGCTATTTCGCTTGGTGCAAATTTTATTATTACACATGAAGGTATGTATTATAGCCATCACGAGATGCAGGAATGTTTACTTCATGATCCCGTCTATTTGCACAAATCTCGTCTGGTCGCCGATTCAGGCGTAGGGATTTATCGTTTTCATGACACTATACATCGTTACCAACCGGATGGAGTGATGGTTGGACTTCTACAGGCGCTTGACTGGCACCCTTATGTTGTGAAACAGCAGCCTTCTTCCTCCATTTTGGCTATTCCGACTATGAAAGTTAAAGAGATTGCTGAATATATAAAAGCCAAACTTGATATTCGTTATGTACGAGTTGCTGGCGAGGTTTCCATGCCGTGTGAACGAGTGGGAATCCTAGTCGGATATAGGGGAGGTGGTGAACTAGCCATCCCATTATTTTTACATGAAAATGTGGACCTGATCATTGCTGGTGAAGGGCCCGAATGGGAAACACCAGAATATGTGAAGGACGCTGTTTATCAAGGGCAAAATAAAGCACTTATTATGCTGGGACATGCTGAAAGTGAAGCACCTGGTATGAAGCATCTTGCTGATACACTTTCCGTCCAATTTCCAATGCTCCCCGTCTTCTTTGTTGAGGATCGTCCCGTATTCCAAATATTGTAGGCGAGAACATACCTAATGATGATCATCCCGCACTGTTGTTTTTATCCGTTCATCTACTTTATGAAATGGAGGCAAGATAATGGGAAGCAGAGTGATTATGCCGTTCAGAACGGGCTGGAAATTTATAGAAGAGAATTACACGGGCGCTGAGAAGACAGACTATAACGATGGGCATTGGCAGGACCTTCATATCCCTCATGATTGGAGTATTGAAAAATCCTTTGATCCACATATGCTGTATGGCGGCAATCAAGCTTATTTGCCCAGGTGGTCTGTTGGGTGGTACAGAAAGCATTTTAATGTGAAGCCCTCCTCTCCAAAACAGCGCGTATACATACAATTCGATGGCATTCACAGTAATAGTGAGGTTTGGCTCAATGGGCATTTTGTGGGCAAGCGGCCCTATGGGTATGTTAGCTTTCAATATGATTTGACTCCATATATTCGGTGGGACGAGGATAACGTAATTGCCGTCAAAGTGGACAATACGCTTCTTCCGCCTGACAGATGGTATTCGGGGGCCGGTATTTATCGTAATGTGTGGCTGATTTATACGGATTATCTTCACGTAACCGAATGGGGAACTACTATTACCACACCTGAAATTTCGCCAGATGAAGCCAAGGTGAGTGCCAGAATCAAGGTCAGGAATCACCATGAGCATGCCGTAGAGTGTACGATTAAGACTGAAATACTAGATTCACAGGGACAACTAAAAGGAAAAATTGAAAACCGAGTAGCTCTTGCGGGCTTTGAAACAGAGGAAATTGAGCAGAAAACGAGAGTTATAGAGCCAGAGTTATGGTCACCGGACAACCCAGTGCTCTATGAAGCCCAAACGACGATCTATTGCGACAATACTGAGGTGGATCGTTATCGTATCCCTTTTGGCATAAGAGAAGTGATCCTCGATTCTCAAAAAGGATTATTGCTAAATGGAAGCAGCTTGAAGCTGAAGGGAGTGTGCATTCACCATGATTTAGGCTGCCTAGGGGCTGCTTACCATGATACAGCCATGAAGAGAAGGCTGGAGAAGCTGAAGGAAATGGGCTGCAACTCAATCCGTTTTGCGCATAATCCTATGGCGCCCGAATTATTAGACTTATGTGACCATATGGGTTTCTTGGTGGTGGACGAGGCTTTTGACAAATGGAAATCTCTTTCCTATGAGCATATATATGATGAATGGTGGGCAAAGGATCTGGAGGCCATGCTTGTTAGAGACAGAAATCATCCTAGTGTTTTTATGTGGAGCGTTGGTAATGAAGTGGAGAACCAAGGTCAACCGTCCATGCTAAACATGTTGGAGCAGCTCGTTGCCTTTTGCCATGAAAAAGATCCAACCCGGCCTGTTACCTGCGCGCTTGAGCCGCATAATACACCGATCAGCTTGCGTGATGGTTCGATTGAGGCCAAGGTGGAGCATACCAAGCTGCTGGCCCAACGAGTGGATGTACTGGGGCTGAACTATCAGGAGCAGTGGTACGAGCACTATAGAGCGGCCATGCCGGATACGCTTATCCTTGGAACAGAGACGTTCCCATATTATCGGGGTAAAGATAACCGGGTTAAAGGTTATTTGCCCCTGAATCCCTGGTTTGATGTCGCTAATCATGATTATGTGATTGGTCAATTTGTTTGGAGTGGAATCGACTATTTGGGAGAAACAAGCTACCCCTCCAAAGGGTGGTCCTCCGGCCTGATTGACACGTGTGGGTTTCGCAAACCTGTATCTTATCTCCAGCAAAGTCTTTGGTCTGATCAGCCAGTTGTGCACATAGCCGTATTTAATGAGCATATGAAATCGGAGTATAATCCGACTTGGACAATGCACTGGAAATCGCCAGCTATGGAAGATCATTGGACATTTCCAGAATACGCAGGAAAACTGATACGGTTGGTTACTTTTACCAACTGCGAGAGCGTAGAATTGATCGTGAACGAGGAATCATACGGTGAGAGAAAGTTGGCTGATTACCCTAATCATTTAATCCTATGGGAGCTCCCCTATACACCAGGCAAAATTCGGGCTATAGGCCGCAATGGGAATCAGCAGGTTTGTGAACATGAACTGACTACCGCCGAGCTTCCTTATGCTCTAAAAATGGAGGCTGATCGGGCGACTCTACCTGCTGATGGGCATGAGATATCTCATGTGGAAGTAACCGTTATCGATCAACACGGGATCGTTGTACCTAACCGGGATGTTGATTTGAGCTTTGAGCTGCATGGTGATGGCCGTATCCTTGGAATAGACAATGGGGATCTCACCAGTGATGAACCTTTCAAGGGAAAAGGAAGACGAACACACAGAGGAAGGTGTCTTGTAATAGTACAATCCGGGGATGTAGCTGGTGAACTGTTGCTACAAGCCTCAGCAGATGGGGAATTACAGGGAGAAATCAGCTTGAAAGTGGAATAAAGGAGAAAATGAATTTTTGCCAGCTCTTGCAGCTGGCTTTTTTTGCGTGAAAACTGAATATATTTCAGAATTGACATAAAAAAAAGGAAGATTTATAATTTCGTTATTAATATTAAAGTAATTAATTGAATAGTTTAGTGGATGGGGTGTTTAATAGTGAACGAACGAGATTTCAAAGATGGGCTTTTCACCGAATACGCACGGATCGGAAAATGCTTGTCCAGCCCGAAAAGGTTGGAAATTCTTGATATTCTCATACAAGGACCCAAATCAGTTGAAGTTCTTTCTAAAATGACTTCGATGTCCGTTGCCAATGTTTCTCAGCATCTACAAACTCTATATCAGGCTAAGTTGGTTCAATCCAAAAAGCAAGGAAACTTTGTCTATTATGAACTTTCTGACTCATCTGTTTTGCACTTTTTAAATTCATTGTATGACCTGTCTGAAAAGCAGTTAATTGAAGTTCAACACATTAAGGAGCAATTTTTGGGCCAATTCTCAGATGTTGAAGGAGTCACAATGGAAGAATTGGCAATGCGGATGGAAAAAGGGGAGGTCACACTTCTTGATGTACGGCCGCGAGATGAATATGAAACTGCTCATATACCGGGAGCTGTTTCCGTTCCAATTGAAGAATTAGCGGAGCAGTTATCTCTGTTGCCAGCCGACTCGAAGATTGTGGCTTATTGCAGAGGCCCGTATTGCTTAATGGCGGTTAGGGCTATTGAATTGTTGCAAGCTCATGGCTTCGAAGCTAGACATTTGGATAAGAGTGTTCACGATTGGAACGACTTTATTCTTAACGAAGTGACAGGATCATGAAGCTTGGAATGCTTTTCGTTCTGCAAATGTAGCTTGTCGAATGGGCCGATAAGACCGTCGCTTTTTGATGGAAAAAATAGATAACTGTTCTGTAGGGAATCAGGGGAGGATGTTAGCCTTAATGAAATTGACGAATGCTTCGCAGAAGAAGCAAGCGCTTATCAATTCCTATGTGGAATCTTCAGATAAGCAAAGAAAACTGTATCGTCGTACGCTTATCACCGTTATTTTCTCTCAAATTTTTGGAGGAGCTGGACTGGCTGCCGGAGTAACCGTTGGTGCGTTGTTGGCGCAAGATATGCTGGGTACGGATAAGTTCACGGGGATTCCTACAGCACTATTTACACTTGGATCAGCGGTTGCAGCACTCCTCGTCGGTCGGTTTTCCCAAAGATTCGGCCGACGAATGGGATTGGGACTTGGTTTTATCGCAGGGGGAGTTGGGGCGGTTGGTGTCGTTGTAGCAGCTCTTATGGACAGTATTACCCTGCTTTTAATCTCCCTTCTTGTTTATGGATCGGGAACGGCTACAAACTTGCAGGCTCGTTATGCCGGTACAGATCTCGCAAATTCAAAGCAGAGAGCAACAGCTGCGAGTATGGCTATGGTCTTTACAACGATCGGAGCGGTAGCCGGTCCCAACTTAGTTAACGTTACGGGAGAGTTTGCGTTATCCATTGGAGTTCCCAGTTTAGCGGGACCTTTTCTTTTAGCGGCTGTAGCCTATACATTAGCAGGCATAATATTATTGCTACTTCTTCATCCAGATCCTTTATTGGTAGCCAAAGCAGTTGCGAATCAGACAGCACAAGGAAGCCAGTCGAATTCTGATCCTGAGGCTACTCGTGATGGCAGAAAAGGAATTACTCTTGGCGCTTTAATCATGATAATAACTCAAATTGTCATGGTTGCGATTATGACGATGACTCCCGTACATATGAAGCACCATGGACATGGACTCGGCGAAGTAGGATTAGTCATCGGTTTTCATATTGGCGCTATGTATCTTCCGTCCCTGGTTACGGGTATTCTTGTCGATAAGATTGGTCGTATAGCGATGGCGATGGCTTCAGCTGTAACGCTACTTCTCGCTGGCGTAGTAGCTGCGCTGGCTCCTACTGATTCGATGGTTATGCTTATTGTGGCGCTTTCTCTTTTAGGGATAGGGTGGAATTTTGGACTGATTAGCGGAACCGCTTTGATTGTAGATTCGACAACAACATCTAATCAAGCTAAGGTACAGGGATCGGTGGACGTACTTATTGCTTTGGCAGGAGCTTCGGGAGGAGCACTGTCCGGGATGATTGTAGCAAATTCAAGCTATTCCATACTTTCTTATGCGGGAGGAATTCTGGCACTGGCATTACTTCCTATCATGTTATGGATGCGTCCAAAGAGAGCATAGACTAGCAAAAAACGACCATTTGGTCGTTTTTTTGTGTTTATCTAACTGTCAGGGGGAAGGAGCTTGCATGAAAATCGAATAGAGAAAGTCCTCATTTTCATAATTTGCACAGGCTTCTATCTTAAAACTACACAGTTTAATTGCCCTTTCTACTATTAATATATTTTTGTAGGAACGGTGAGGCGCTACTAGGAACAAGTGGTGCACAAGCTAGAGCAGGCAAAAGCATCTACCAAAACTAGATCGGGTCTGGCGATCTATCTAGATGCCCAAATACACCATAGCTATACACCGAAATGCTAACGTTGCATAATTTACCTGTGGTAATCAGTAAAGCAAAATGGTATATTGTTTGAGCTGACAACAAAACAGCCGTTTCAAAAAAAGAATAATTAGGGTGAAATGATTTTCATAAAAAAGAATAAAATAACCCTTGCATTTTTGAAATGAACATGATATGATCTTATAGCTGCTGAAAAACGCAGCGAAAAAGAATTTGATCTTTGAAAACTGAACAACGAGTGAGTACGGATTTTATTTATAAAATCCAATGCTGAAATTTT